>QIDW01000288.1 GCA_003230435.1 Acidimicrobiia bacterium
ACAAAGTCGGCTAGCTCGAGTGGTCCCATTGGATGGTTGGCTCCGAGACGCATGCCTGTGTCAATGTCCTCTTTGGTCGCCACGCCGGTTTCGTACATCCGAACCGCTCCTAGCAAGAACGGGATCAGGAGCATGTTGACCACAAAGCCGGCCCGGTCCTTGGCGCGGATCACGGTCTTTCCAACATTCTCGGCGTATGCCTGAGCCCGGTTCTCCACTTCGGGGTCTGACATCACCGTTGTCACCAACTCGACCAGCGCCATAACCGGCACCGGGTTGAAGAAGTGCAAGCCAACGACATGATCGGGGCGGCTGGTTGCCGAGGCGATCCTTGTGATAGGGATTGAGGATGTGTTGGAAGCGAGGATGGCATTCGAGTCGGTGACGATCTCGTCGAGGTTGGTGAAGATCCGCTTCTTCAAGTCTTCGTTCTCGGTGGCGGCTTCAACCACGAGTTGGCGGTCGGCCTGATCGGTCAGGTCGGTGGAAAGCGCGATTCTGCTGAGGATCTCGCTCCGTCCTTTCTGATCGAGTTTTCCCCGCTCTACTGCTCTGTCCAGGGAATTCTCGATACGACCGATGGCGGCCTCGGCGGCCTCGGCGTTGATCTCGTGAACGATGATCTCGCTACCGGCTCGGGCACACACTTCGGCGATTCCGGATCCCATGAGACCCCCACCGATAACACCCACACGTTCGATCGACATGCAATGGACTCCTCGTTGGTTTGGAGGTCATCATGGTGTGAGGCTCACAGGTTTGCCACTTCGCGGCCAAGGCCGGCATCGGGGTTACCCTCCCGGCTTCAGATGTCCTACGACCACAAATCCATCGAACTCAAGTGGCAGGAGCGGTGGGAGGCCGAGAAGGTCTTCCAGGTCACAGAAGACGCCTCCAAGCCGAAGTTCTACAACGTCTGCATGTATCCATATCCGTCGGGTGCAATCCACCAGGGTCATGTCAGGAACTACACATACGGTGACCTGCTGACCCGATACAAGACGATGCAGGGCTTCAACGTCCTCTCGCCGATGGGCTGGGACAGTTTTGGGCTTCCCGCGGAGAACGCCGCAATCGACAGCGGCATTCATCCCAAGATCAACACCGAGAATCAGATCTCGACGATGTCGACTCAGATCAAGCAGCTTGGATCGATGTACGACTGGAATCGAGAATTCGCATCACATCAGCCCGACTTCTATCGCTGGGATCAGTGGTTGTTCCTCGAGCTGTACGAGCGTGGTCTGGCTTACAAGGCCGAGGCGCCCGTCAACTGGTGTCCAAAGGATCAGACAGTGCTCGCCAACGAGCAGGTAATCGACGGACTCTGCGAGCGTTGCGACACACCGGTCGTCAAGAAGAATCTTGCGCAGTGGTTCTTCAAGATCACTGACTATGCGGATCGACTGCTCGACGACATCGACAAGTTGGAGCACTGGCCCGACCGCGTCCGCACGATGCAGCGAAACTGGATTGGCCGCTCCGAGGGAGCAGCTTTCACTATCAACGTCGACGGAAATGGCTCCTTCGACGTCTTCACGACAAGACCCGACACCGTTTTCGGAATGACCTTCTGCGTACTCGCTCCGGAGCATCCGTTGGTGGAGTCCCTCATTGCTGGTTCCGAGACCGAGACCGAGGCCAGGGAGTACATCGCTGCATCACAGCGACAGTCCGACATCGAGCGAATGGCTGAGGGTGACAAGACCGGTGTCTTCACGGGTGCCTTCGCCACTAACCCGGCCAACGGAATCAAGGTGCCGATCTACATCGCCGGCTATGTGCTGATGGGGTATGGGACCGGAGCGATCATGGCTGTGCCAGGTCAGGACCAGCGTGACTGGGAGTTCGCCACCAAATACGAGATCGAGATCATCCGCACGGTGCAACCACCGGACGAGTGGGACGGCGAGGCCTATCTCGATGACGGCCCCACCATCAACTCAGACTTCCTCGACGGCCTCAACCAGATCGAGGCGAAGAGACGGATCATTGACTGGATGGACGAAGAGGGGATCGGCGAGGCCACTATTCAGTATCGACTCCGTGACTGGCTGATCTCTCGCCAGCGTTACTGGGGAAGTCCCATTCCAATGGTCAACTGCGAAACGTGCGGCCTTGCGCCGGTTCCGAGAGAAGAGCTTCCCGTGCTCCTCCCCTTCATCGATGATTACGTCCCCGAAGGGAAGTCACCGTTGGCGGCCGATGACGATTTCGTCAACACCACTTGCCCGAGTTGTGACGAGCCGGCGACCCGAGAGACCGACACGATGGACACATTCGTCGACTCCTCCTGGTACTACTTCCGATACGCCGATCCTCACAACGGCGAAGCCATTTTCGACCCGGCCAAGCCGGCCTATTGGATGCCCATCGACCAGTACATCGGCGGCATCGAGCACGCTGTCCTCCATCTACTCTACGCCCGGTTCATCACCAAAGTTCTGTTCGATATGGGCCTGTCCACGGTTGAGGAGCCTTTCACACGACTGTTCACCCAGGGGATGATCACCCTCGACGGCGCCAAGATGTCCAAGTCGAAGGGCAATGTGGTCGATCCGGTCGATCTCTTTGCCTCCCACGGTGCAGACTCATTGCGACTCTTCCACCTTTTCATGGGCCCCCCCACCGACGACGCCGCCTGGAACCCGAATGGCGTCGACGGGACCCGCCGTTTCCTCGAACGAGTCTGGAAGCTCGGTTGGGGTGAGGTGGCGTTCGTTGATCGAGAGGAATCCGACGTGGATCGGGAGATTCTCGGCACAGCCCATCGCACCGTGCGCAAGGTGACGGATGACATCGAGCGCTTCCACTTCAACACCGCCATCCCAGCTTTGATGATCCTCGCAAACAAGTTGTCTGACTACGCAGCAGATGAGCCCCGGCAGGAGACATATGACGAGGCGATCCGGCTCATGCTGTTGTTGCTGTCGCCGATGGCACCGCACATCGCACACGAGCTGTGGGAAATGCGGGGCTACGACACGATGCTCGCCCTGGAGCCATGGCCCACTTGGGATGAGCAACTGGTCCTCGAGGAGACGGTGACGATGATCGTCCAGGTCAACGGCAAGGTGCGTGCCCGGGTCGAGGTGGCGACCGGTATCACCGCCGCGGAAGCAGAGGAGCATGCTTTGGGTCTGGAGAAGATTCGGGGCTGGATCGACGGTCACGAAGTACGCAAGGTGATCGTTCGTCAGCCAAACCTGGTCAATATCGTCATCGGGTGAACGCAGGGCGCGTCCTCAGGGAATCAGGTGTGGATACCGACGAGCTGAGGGCTCTCGTCCATCCGGTGCAGCCTGAGCAAGTGTGGCTGAGATCTGCTTCTCCGTTCATGATGAGGATCTGGGGCTCCGGCATACAGGCCTTGACCGTTCGTCGGTGGATCTTTGTCGATCCGAGGGCTCTCAATGGGGATAGGGCGAAACTCGGCATTCTCATCATCCACGAATTGGTCCATGTCCGCCAATGGTCTGATCTCGGCGTTCCCGGCTTCCTCTGGCGCTATTTGGCGGATTACCTGCGCGGAAGACGCGCCGGTCTGACCCACCGTGACTCCTACCTGGCTATCGATCTCGAGGTGGAGGCACGTGAGATTCAGGCACGCTTTCAGTAGGAACGCTGTCGAGAGGGTTCACATGGGCGGTCGGCTCGGCTAGTTAGACGAGTATGTGGGTGGAGTGGGGAGGCGGTCAGTGAGCCGTGCCGGGGTTGCAGCGGCTGTCGTCGGGACGGCAGTGTTGATTGGTGGGTCACTCGGCTCGCTTGATCGCCCGCAGGCAACAGTCGGCAGCACCGAGCCAAACGTCGAGACCGCCACGGCGAGCATCGACGTCCATGTCGCGGGGTGGGTGCTCTCGCCAGGGGTAGTTCGCATGGCGCCAGAGTCGATTGTCGCCGACGCCATCGAGGCGGCCGGCGGTCTTCGTCCTGGGGCGCTGGTTGATCGGATCAACCTCGCCGCCCCGCTCCGCTCAGGTGATCAGATCCTCGTTCCCGGTCCCGACGCCATGGCCGAGTCATCCGCAGGCGGGCCCCTTGCTCTCAACCGGGCGTCGGCGAAAGATCTCGAGGAACTTCCCGGCGTCGGACCGGTGCTAGCCGAGCGGATCGTTGCCTACCGGGAGCAGAACGGTCCTTTCATAGAGATAGAGGATTTGCTTCAGGTGGGCGGAATAGGTGAAGCGAAGCTGGCTTCGATTCGTGATCTGGTCCGTGTCCCTTGAAATCTGACCATCCGGCCCTGCCGCCTCCAGTGTCTCGTCCCTGGATAGCAGTAGCGATCGCCACGTGGATGATCACGACGGTGATCGCACAGAATTCGACGCTTGAGCCCCTCGATCCGGGACCCGTCTCGGGTGTTGCGGTGCTGGCCAGTGATCCGGTCGAAGGTCGATTTGGGTACTGGGTGGTGGCCGTGACCGAAGATGGCGCGCTTCTTTTCGACATCGACAGCTTCGGTGGATTCGGTCGAGGTGACACGGTCAGCTTCGAAGGGATGAGTCGGGGGGATCCGGGTCGACGGGGGGTTTACGAGTATCGGGCCCGGGTAAGGGTCACATCGATCTCGCTGGTCTCCGCATCATCCTCGATACCGTTACGTCTGGGCGACGCCCTACGAAACCGGGTCATGTCCGCTTTGGAGCCGTTCGACGCGGGCCGTGGTCTTCTCGCCGGGTTTCTCATCGGCGACACGTCCGGGATTGGCGCGCCAGACATCGAGGCGATGCGCCTCGCCGGGTTATCTCATTTTGTCGCAGTCAGCGGGTCAAACGTGGCTCTCTTTCTCGGACTGCTCGTGTTTGCCGCAGGCCCTCTGGCCCTCGGGCCCAAAAGGCGCGCCCTGGTTGGCTTGATTGGTCTGCCTATCTACGCCGCAGCAACTCGCTTCGAGCCCTCGGTCATGCGGGCTTCGGTAATGGCTGCAATTGCCCTGGGAGGACGTCTCTTCGGGATCGTTTTGGAAGCTTGGCAACTGCTCTCCCTTGCCGTGATCGTCCTACTCGTGCTGGATCCTCGACTAACCAGCAGTGCCGGTTTTCAGCTCTCCGTGGCAGCGACTGCCGGAGTGCTCGTTGGGGCGCGATGGCCTTTGAGTGGTGGCAGGGTGGCTCGAGCCTTGGCTATCACAGTCGGGGCTCAGATCGCCGTGGCCCCTCTCCTCCTCATCCACTTCGGCTCGGTTCCGATGATGTCACCACTGGTCAATCTGGTTGCAGCTCCAATCGTCGCTGCTTCGACCTTGATCGGGGCCGTCGGTGTGGCTGGTCCGTCGTTTCTGCTCCACATCGCAGCCTGGTTGGCCGATCTCGTTCTTCTGTTGGCGAGAGGAGCTGCGATATGGCCACAGCTCGAACCGGTCCCTCTTCTGGTGATCCTTCTGGCAGGGGTTGTCACGGTTCGCTTTCCAAGGAGCCGATCGCTGGTCGCCGTTGGCGGTGCAGGGATCGTCGTGGTCCTGGTCCTGGGTGGAGGCTCGCCAGTGCCTGACCCCGGTGTGATCGTCCTCGATGTCGGCCAGGGCGACGCCATCCTGATTCACGGTGGAGATGACACATACGCCCTTGTCGATGGCGGCCCAGATGCCCTTATTCTTGCGAACCGGTTGCGCAAGTACGGAGTAGACCGACTTGACCTTGTGGTTCTGACGCACCTCCATGCCGACCACATCGCTGGACTCAGCGGCTTGGTAGGCAAAGTCTCGCTGGGGCAGGTCTGGATTCGAACCGATCCCCACGTGAGCGCAGAATTGGAGAGGCTGACATCGGCCCTCCGTGACTACGGCGTGCCAGTCGTCGAACCCCAGGTCGGCGACACGTTTCGCCTGGGGTCCTTGAGGTTGGTGGTGGAGGGGCCTCTGCGAAAGTATGCGTCACCCAACGACCAGTCGCTTGTTCTCACGGTCCGCGGGTCGGAGCGGACCATGCTTCTTGCGGGTGACATCGAAACGTTGGCACAGGGCGAGCTCTCCTATCTCAGGGCGGATGTGCTCAAGGTCCCGCACCAGGGCGCTGGGACTTCGGACCCCGAATGGTTGGAGGAGGTGGGTGCCGATCTGGCCGTGATATCCGTTGGGCCCAATCAGTTCGGGCACCCGGTGGGATGGGTGATAGAGGTCCTCGAAGGGTCGGGAGCCGAAGTGGTGAGAACCGACGAAGTGGGAGACGTTGTGGTTCCCCTCTCCTAATCTCGGTCCATGGGCGATGTGCTGACCCTGGGCGACGCAGAACTCCCTCTCGGTGAGGTGACTTACGTGATGGGCGTCATAAATGTCTCTCCCGACTCGAAGAACACCCACACTGTTGCCCACTCGATTGATGACGCTCTTCTCATGGCCGACCGCTACCGGACGTGGGGAGCGACACTCATCGACCTCGGAGGCCAGTCGTCACATTTTGACAATCCGACCATCGAGGCCGCGGACGAGATTTCGAGAACGGTGCCTGTCATCGAGGCCATGGTTGCTGAAGGGCATCTTGTCGCTATTGACACCTGGAAACCCGAAGTCGCAGAGGTCGCGGTTGCGGCCGGAGCCGTCATCATCAACGACACTGGCGGCCTGGCCGATCCGGCGATGAAGAAAGTGGTGGCCTCGACAGGGGCGGCGGTAATCGCCGTTCACATAGAAGGCGCAAACCCACACGACGTCTCAAGCGTCGAGATTCGGAAGGACAAAGCCGAGCACACAGCCGAGCAGTTCCGTCAGCTTCTTTCCGAGCTCGAGTCGGTTGGTATCGACAACGTGATTATCGACCCCGGGATCGCTCTCAACTATCGGGGCGACTACGAGTCCTACACCCAGATGCAGCTAGCTGTGATTGCCCAGTCGGAGCACTTCCACGTGCTCGGCAAACCTGTGCTGATACCCATTCCCCGCAAGAGGGATGGCCACAGGGTGGCGGCCTACATTGCTCTCGCCCTGGAGCATCGCGCCGACATCATCAGGGTTCACGATGTCGCCATGGCGTGCGACCTCGCGCGGCTTTTTGGTCGTAGCCAACCGCTACCTTGAGACCGTGTCACTTCTGATCGTCGCAGGTCCTTCCAACGCCGGCCCCGGTGAACGCGAGCAGATGCTCGTGGCAGCCACTGCGCACTTTGTCGGGAAAGGGCTCAACCGTGATGACGTGGTGCGTATCGACGTGCCGGGGCGAGGTGCCGGCGAATCCGGAGACGGTGCAGTGCGTTCCGAGCTCGAGCCGATGATTCCCCTTCTTCAATCGGGGTCGTTGTTCGGTGAAGCTCAGGGTCTGGAACTGATGGACGCCCAGAATCTCCAGAAGGCTGAAGTGGAGACGCTCGTCGAGTTGCTCGAAAGTGCCGATCTCGGGCTGGCAGAGGTTGTGCTGGTGGCATCAGGCTCCGTCGGTAAGCGTCTCACGGACCTGGCCAAAAAGCGCGGAGCCACCGTATCGATCCGCAAGATGTGGGAGCGTCAGGCGGCGCAATGGCTCGACACCGAGGTGAGGAAGCGTGAACTCACCCTGGAGACGGGTGCCGCTGATGCCCTCCTTCAGAGGTTCGGGAGCGATACCGCCAGCATGGGAAAGGCGCTGGATCAACTAGGGGAAACTCAGGGCAAGATCACCGCTGCTTTGATTCTCGATCGTTTCAAGAACCGGCCCGATGAGCCCACATGGCATATCACAGACGCCATTGGCAGGGGCGATGTCGGGCTGGCACTGCGTCGTCTCTCCGACTTCCTGGTTCACGGGCATCCACTTGTTTTTCTGGCGTCGCTGGAAAGTGATCTCAAGAAGCGGTCGTTGGCGGCGGCTGCCCCCGACGAGGCCACCTTCAAGGAGTGGGTTGGGGCCAGGAGCTCCGATCGTCAGCTTTCCCGGCTTTGGTCTCAGCGAGGGAGAGTGCGAGAGTCGTCACTTCGCCGGGCCCAAGAGGCTTTGGTAAGAGCCGATCGTACGATGAAAACCATGCCCGAAGAGGTTCATCGAGTGACCCTGGAGCGTCTCACCGTCGCCATGTGCCGCTGGTACGGGTGACAGGACCCAGCTCAGGGAATCGGGTCACAGCCGGAGTTCGAGAAAGCCGGCCGCCGAGAAGTCGCCGTCAAACGCCAAGACGGAGTCGATTCGTGAGACGGACATGACCTGGAAGCTGGTGGCGTCGACAAACGAGTATTCCCGCTCGTCGTGACGGCGGAGCCATCTCAGTGCCTGATCCTCGAGGCGTTCGGTCACATGTTCGACCGCCAGTCTCTCAGATCTCCCGATCACGTCGAGAAAGGCAATGGCCGAGCCGTGTCCGGCACGACGCCGTAGGAACGTCCATGTCTCGCCGATCACATGATTTGTCGTGAGCATCGACGGCAAGTCGGGGTCTGCGAGCAATGTCCGGGCCTCTTCGTGACGGTGGTCGCGACGGTTGCGGACAGCGACCCAAAAGGAGGTGTCAACGAAGATCACCTGTAGACAACGTCGTCGATGGGTGAGGGATCGAAATCGTCGATGCCAACCATCTCGGTCAGTGCGTCGGTGCCATCCTCCGGAGTGCCGAGGTGGAGACGAACATACCGGCGGATGAGAGCAGCTTTCGACGTGCCCTGTTGTTTGGCTTCAAGCCCCAAAGCGTCGTCGAGATCTTCCTCGATCATTATCTGAAGACGTTTCATGTCTTCAGCTTACATCACAAGCGTTACAGCTACATCAGCAACGGGGGGAAGAAGGTGTCTGGGACGCGAGAAAACCCGACACCACGGTGCCGGGCAATCAAGTGATAGTGGGTCTTGTTAGCTGGAGATCGAAGTGGCCAGACGTGACTTCTTGCGGGCAGCGGTGTTGGCGTGAAGCACACCCTTCTCCGCCGCAACGTCGATCTTTTTCTGAGCGTCCCGGTACAACTCGTCAGTGGGCTCACCGGCGGCTGCAGCAGCCTCCACCTTTTTGATGCTGGTTTTGAGATCACTCATGAGCGTCTTGTTGCTCTGGCGCCGCGTCTCGTTCTGGCGGTTCCGCTTCTTCTGTGACATGTTGTTGGCCATGTGAAACTCGACTGGATGGGGAAATCGTTGCGCCGGGAGGAAGCCGGGGCTGCGGTGGGCAACGGTAGCAGTGGCCTGGTCGAAGGTACAATGCGAGGGTCCTTCCCCTCCCGGAATACCGTGACCGATCAAACGCGCATTCGTAACTTCTCAATCATCGCCCATATCGACCATGGCAAGTCGACCCTTGCCGATCGTCTCATGGAGAAAACCGGAGCGGTGAGCGAAAGAGACATGCGAGAACAACTTCTCGACAGCATGGATTTGGAGCGAGAGCGCGGGATCACCATCAAGGCCCAAACAGTTCGGCTCGACTACACGGCTTCGGACGGTGAGGGGTACGTGATCAACCTCATCGACACACCGGGCCACGTCGATTTCTCATACGAGGTGAGCCGTTCGCTTGCTGCCTGCGAGGGGGCTCTTCTCCTCACCGACGCAGTACAAGGCGTCCAGGCGCAGACCCTGGCCAATGCATACCTGGCCATCGACGCCGGACTCGAAGTGATACCCGCGATCAACAAGATCGATCTGCCTGCTGCGAACCCTGACCGAGCCGCAGCCGAGATAGTCAACATCCTCGGAGGCTCGGCGAACGACATCGTGCGGATGTCTGCCAAAACCGGAGCCGGCATCGATGAGGTGCTGGAGACCGTGGTACGTGATGTTCCACCACCACAAGGTGATCCGGACGCCCCGTTGCGTGCCCTGGTCTTTGACTCCTACTTCGATGCCTACCGCGGCGTGGTTTGTTATGTCCGGGTGGTCGACGGTCATCTTGGTTCCGGTGACAGCCTCCGATTCATGGCCACGAAGGAGGTGCACGATGCCGACGAGATCGGATTTCTCACTCCAAAGTTCATCCCGGTCGGCACCTTGGGCCCTGGTGAGGTGGGGTATCTGATCACCGGTGTCAAAGAGATAGACCGAATCAAGGTCGGTGATACGATCACCGAGGCTCGAACACCGGCAACCGAGGCTCTCTCCGGCTACGCCGAGCCCAAGCCAATGGTGTTCTCCGGGCTCTTCCCCACCGATGGTGACGATTTTGAAAAACTCAGGGAAGCGTTGGAGAAATTGAGGCTCAACGACGCCTCTCTGGCGTGGGAGCCGGAGACATCCAAGGCGCTTGGCTTCGGGTTTCGGTGCGGGTTCCTCGGCTTGCTTCACATGGAGATCGTGAGGGAGCGTCTGGAGAGGGAGTACGACCTCGATCTGGTTGCCACCGCACCTTCGGTGGCCTATCAGGTGACGATGCCGGACGGTTCGGTGACCGAGATCAAGTCGCCACAGGACCTTCCGGAGAGCATCGATCGTCAAGGAGTCGCTGAGCCGTATGTGAAAGCAATGATCCTCACGCCAAGCGAGTACGTCGGGCCGATCATGGAGTTGGCGACAAAGCGGAGGGGCATCGTCGGGAACATGAACTACTTGAGCCCCGAGAGGGTTGAGCTCGACTTCGAAATACCTCTCGCTGAGATCGTCTTCGATTTCTTCGACCTCCTCAAGTCAAAGACCAAGGGTTACGCGTCGCTGGACTACGAACCCGCCGATTACAGGGAAGCCGACCTGGTCAAGGTCGATATCCTCCTCAACGGCCAGCCGGTCGACGCGTTCTCCGCCATCGTCCATCGAAACGGGGCAGACCACTACGGGAAGAAGATGACCGGCCGTCTACGAGGCCTCATCCCGCGCCAGTTGTTCGATGTGCCTATTCAGGCGGCAATCGGCGGCCGGATCATCAGCCGGGAGACTGTCAGAGCGAAACGGAAGGACGTCACAGCCAAGTGTTACGGCGGTGATATCAGCCGGAAGAAGAAACTCCTCCAACGTCAGAAGGAGGGCAAGAAGAGAATGAAGATGGTTGGTTCGGTGGAAGTACCGCAGGAGGCTTTCGTAGCTGCCCTCAAAGTGGACGATGATTCGTGACTCCCACTGAGGCCGACGCTTACTCCACAAGCGCCGCCGCTTACGTTCACGTCCCTTTCTGCTCCTCGGTCTGCCCGTATTGTGACTTCGCGGTCGTTGCCGGGCGAGACGATCTCGTTGACCGGTATATCGATGCTGTCTGCACCGAGATCATGACTTCAGAGTCTTGGCGGCCGCTCGAGGCGATCTATTTTGGTGGGGGGACCCCGAGTCATATCGATCCGCTCCTGTTGGGCGGTGTGTTGGACGCCCTTTCGCTGAAACACGGCATCTCAGCCGATGCCGAAGTCAGTCTCGAAGCCAACCCGGAGGACTTCGATGCAACCCGGGCAACCGCGCTGCGCAGTCTCGGGTTCAACAGAGTGTCCTTTGGCGCTCAGAGCTTTGACGCAGGTGTTCTGGTGGCGCTCGGTCGTCGACATCAAGCCGGTCAGATCGAATCGTCGGTGAGGGCCGCCCGAGATGCAGGTTTCGAAAACGTGTCGCTTGACCTCATATACGGCACTCCTGGCGAGACCACGAACTCATGGAGCGACACGTTGAGCCGGGCGATCGACCTGGATCCGGATCACATCTCCTGTTACGCGTTGACGGTCGAGCCCGGTACTCCGCTGGGTCGCGCTGTCAGGGACGGGGCGGAGGCTCCAGACCCGGATATCCAGGCGGACCGATACGAGAACGCCGACAAGGTTCTGAACGCCGCCGGCCATACCCGATACGAGGTTTCCAATTGGTCGCGTCCCGAGCACGAGTGTCGATACAACCTCAACGTCTGGGCGCAGGGTCAGTATGAGGCCTATGGCAATGGCTCCCACGGGTATCGGGACGGAGTTCGGTTTCGAAATATTCGTCGCGTCGATGCGTATGTCAGGGCGGTTGAGTCCGGCAAAACACAGCGCTCGGGGAACGATGTGATTGAAAGCTGGGATGCAGAAATCGACCGGTTGTTCGTCGGATTGCGCAGGGTGGTGGGAGTGGCGCCAGGGCCCGGTGTTACGGCATTTCTGACTTCAGACTCGGGCCGCCGTCTTCTAGATGCCGGGGTGGTGAACATGGTTGGAGGGCGATTGACTATCAATCGGCCTCTTCTCACCGACGAGGTACACCGGTGCGTTATCGACCTCGAGGCTCCTGAGTGCACCCCAACGCAAATACAATGACGTTTCAACGGACAGATAACGCCGCTCGCGGTGTCCTCGTCCTCGACGTGCCGCCCCGGGTGCGCCTTCGTCCTGCGTCCTGGCGAGGCGACGCCCCTGTCTCGCCGAAACATACGACCGTACCTACGTTGGAGAGCATTAAGAGTCGAGGGGCAGATATCCTGTCAGCGAGTTCTGATGTCTGAGAATCGTCGTACCCAAGTGCTTCGTGCTCTCATCGAGGAGCACATAAGAACCGGTGAGCCGGTTAGCTCTCGCTCGATTGTTGAACATTCCAGCCTGTCCGTATCGACTGCCACCGTACGAAACGATCTGACGGCTCTCGAGAGCGAGGGGATGGTCAGCCAGCCTCATACCTCCGCGGGCAGGATTCCGACGGCCGCCGGCTATCGCTACTACGTCGATCATCTCGGACCGGGCCGGTTGCGGCACGCGGCTCAAGAGAAGGTAGATTCGTTCTTTGGCGACGTGCACCTCGAGTTGTCCAAGCTGCTCAAGGCCACCTCGGAGTTGCTGGTCGAAGTGACCGATCTTCCTGCCGTCGTCATCGCCCCAGGAGTGGCCCATGATCGGGTCCGCGCCCTGCATACGGTTCAGGTGACAACCGACCAGATCCTCATGGTTGTTGTCACAGAAGGAGGCCGTGTCGTTCAACAGCGGGGTCGTGTTCGGGTCGCGGTGACCCCAGGCGAGATTGAGGATGCTCAACGTCTGGTGGCAGCCGCCGTCGTTGGTAAAGAATTGGGTGTGGCCACTCTGCTGTCCGATGAGGAGCTGGGAAAGATCGGCGAGCCCACCCGCGAAGCGGTGCTGACGATCACCGACGGCCTCCATCTGGCGGCGTCGGCGGGAACCGAGATGTTCGTAGGTGGGACTCAGCGGATGTCCGCCGTTTGGGACGATGCGTCCACCGTGCGGAGGGTGCTCGAGATTCTGGAACGCGAGGCCGAGGTGATGAAGCTTCTTGCCGGCGCCTCGGGAACCTCGATCCAGCTCGGTCGTGAGCTCGATTCCGATGATCTTGATCTTGCGGTTGTCTCTAAGACCTATGACGCAAGCGGCGAGGCAGGTTCGGTTGGGGTGATCGGGCCCATGAGGATGAACTACAAGCGAGCCATCTCGGCGGTCGAAGAAGTGTCCCGTGAGCTCGAGGAGCAGATGGGCTCGCGGTCTGACTAGTGGCGCGTGACTACTACAAGATCCTGGGCGTGGCGAGGGAATCATCTTTCGAGGAGATCAAAAAGGCGTTCAGGCGGGTAGCCCGAGAGACACACCCCGACACCAATCCGGGGGATCCCCAGGCAGAGACAAGGTTCCGTGATGCTGCGGAGGCATACGAGGTGCTTTCCGACCCTGACCGACGAAGCCGGTACGACAGGGGGGACACCATCGATCTATCCGATCTATTGGGCGGGTTTGGGGGGCTAGACGACCTGCTGCGATCCGTTTTCGGGGAAGGCGGCGTCTTCGGTGGAGGAGCATCTCGATCCTCGCGTGGTCGTGACGTTCTGGTGCGGACCGAAGTGAGCCTCGAGGAGGCTGCTTTCGGAAGCGAGGCTGTAGTCGAATATCCGACTCTGGTGCTGTGTCCTGATTGCTCGGGGATCGGGTCCGAGCCCGGATACGACCTGGCCGCTTGCCCGGACTGTGGCGGTGCCGGGCAGGTTCGCGTTGCACGCCGTTCGCTGTTCGGGACAATGATGTCTGTCACTACATGCCCCCGCTGCGGCGGTGAGGGAGCGTTGCTGACAAACCCCTGCAACAGATGCGCCGGTTCCGGGGCAGTGTCCGAGGACGTGACGCTGAGCATCGAGATCCCCGCCGGTGTCTCGAGCGGGACCAGGTTGCGATTGAGTGGTCGAGGCGAGTCCGGAGGGCGGGCCGGGCCTGCTGGTGACCTCTTCGTTGAGGTCGGCGTCGCCCCAGACCCGAGGTTCGAACGTCAGGATGCCGATCTCATCCACGTGGTGCCCATCGGTCTGGCCGAGGCCTCGCTTGGGACCCGTCTCGACATCCCCCTCGTCGAAGGGGGCACAATTGATTTGGAGATCGAGGCGGCGACTCAGCCGAGAAGTGTGTTCCGGATCCCAGGCCGAGGAGTGACCGTTCTGGGCCGCCGGAGCCGTGGAGACCTGGTTGTTGTGGTTGACGTTGTCGTGCCATCCGAGTTGAGCCCTGAGGAGGAGACGCTTTTGCGACGCTGGGCAGAACTACGCGGTGAGAAAATCGACCGCCCGGCCTCGACTTGATGAAGCACGTGCCTCACGTCGTTGTTGGCGCCCCGTGGAATGGAGACTCCGTCGACCTCTCCATCGTGCAATGGAAGCATCTGACCAAGGTCCTCCGGTTGAATCGAGGTGATCGGATCTCCTACACAGATGGGTTGGGTCGTCTCGGCGAGGGAATTCTCGCCAATCACGCCTTCGAGCGTGGCGACGAGCAGGAAGTGCCTCGGAGTTCCGAACTGGTGGTCGCATCTGCACCTCCATCCAATAAGGATCGGCAGCGATTTCTGGTGGAGAAACTGGCAGAGTTGGGAGTGGCCAGATTGCGGTGGCTCAGGACGGCTCGTGGCAAGGATCGGATTGCCTCGGGTCCCAAGGTGTTCTCGTGGGTTCTGTCGGCCGTTGAGCAGTCCCGAGGTGCCTGGCTGATGGAAACGAGTCCTGACGTGGTCAGTTGGAGCGATCTGGTCGGGCCTGTGGTGGTATGCCATCCAGGAGGGCAGACCGGGACGCCCCACGTGCAGACGGTGGTTATTGGCCCGGAAGCGGGGTTTTCCGACGACGAACTGCCTCCAGGTATTGCCTGTTGGGATCTGGGACCCACCATCCTCCGGGTCGAGTCGGCGGCCCTAGTCGCGGCCGCGAGGCTGATGTCCTGACGCTGAACAATTGGCCGGCAGTCATGGCAAGATTCCGATCTTGCGAATAAGATGTGTGAGGGGCTCATGGGAGGGCCGGCCTTGGTAGACAAGTTTAACGCATCTTTGGGGCAGAAGCTTCGTGCCGCCAGGCGGCAACGCGCCTGGTCACTTGGTCAGGTCGAGTCCAACACCAGTGGTGAGTTCAAGGCATCGGTCGTTGGGGCCTACGAGCGCGGGGAGCGTGCAATCTCGGTACAGCGATTCGTGCGCCTCGCCGAGATCTACGGAATCGCCGCGTCAGACCTTCTTCCTCTGATTCCTTCGGATGGCGATTTCGTGATCGACCTGGACGCGCTGGGGGCCGCCAAATCAGACGACCTGGTCGAGCGGTACATTGCTGCGATCCAGTTGCTGCGCAAGGATCCAAGCCATTCCGAGATTCGCAGAGGAGACCAGGCGATGCTCGGTGCACTTGTCCAAACAGCGGAGCCGGTTGCCACCTCTGATGGAACTCTCTAGCCCAATCCCCAGAAGCCGATAAAATGCTCCTGACGCCTCAACCATGGCGTCGTCACCTTGTCCACTGACCAGAGCGAAACGCGTCTGCGTGTCCCCAGCCATCACTTGATGCTGGATCTCATAGGTGAGGCCGATCGGCATCTCCGCCAGGTCGAGTCTCTCTTTCCTGAGGTCCGCTTTGTCGCGCGCGGAGATGAGGTGGTCTTGAAGGGCTCGGAAGAGGACGTTGAGAAAGCTCGAACGGTCCTCGATGAGCTGCTGATCCTGGTGCAGGAAGGCCACGCCCTCGATGCAGGGCGTGTCATCGAAGTCGTGAAGATGGTCCGAGACGAGGTCCCCAGTCCTTCGGGTGTCCTGAGCGATGGCATTCCTGTAGGTCGGGGGCGAATGATCCGGCCGAAGACCCACGGCCAACAGAAATACATCGAGGCTATTCGAGAGAACACTCTGACATTCGGAATCGGCCCTGCCGGCACGGGCAAGACTTATCTAGCCATGGCCGCCGCTGTCGACAGCCTCATCAACGGTGTAGTCCGGCGCATCATCCTGACCCGTCCGGCCGTTGAGGCAGGGGAGCGACTCGGGTTTCTCCCCGGAGACGTGTCCGCCAAGGTCGACCCATATCTGCGTCCTCTTTACGACGCTTTGTGGGACATGCTCGGTCCCGAAGAGACTGCGTCGCTCATCGAACGGGGAACTATCGAGATAGCTCCGCTCGCTTATATGCGTGGAAGGACACTCAACGATGCGTGTGTGATCCTCGATGAGGCGCAGAACACCACGCCGGAGCAAATGAAGATGTTTCTGACCCGCCTGGGCTTCAATTCGAAGATGATCATCACCGGCGATGTTTCCCAGACCGACCTGCCCACGGGGCGTCACTCTGGGCTTCGCGTAGTCCGGAGCATTCTCACCGGGATTCCCGGAGTGTCTTTTATCGAGTTGGGCGCTCGCGATGTAGTTCGTCACCGGATTGTGGCGTCGATCGTCGAGGCCTACCAACGATTCGAGGCTGAGGAGCAGTGAAACCACGGCCCACCATCGTGCGGACCGCTCTCTTCCTTGCCACTGTTGTGGCGACGTGGGGTGTGCTTTCGATCGGATCAGCGGCATCCCAGCCCGAGTTCGAGGTTGGTATGCCGGCCCCTCAGGACTTCGAGGCAGCCCGATCCTCACCAGTCGTCGATGATGTGGCCACCGAGCAGGCGCAACAGGCGGCTCGGGGCTCAGTCGAGCCCATCAAGGAGACTAACCCTGAGATTGAGGCCTCGGTTCAGGCATCGATCAACCAGGTGTTTGACGACGTTGAGGTACTCGTTGTTGCGGATGCCCCTACGCGAACGCCCACGCCACCGCTTGATCTTCCGGAAGTCACAACCACCACGGTGGCAGAGGGTGATGGTTCGACCACAACGACCGAGGCTCTTCTCCCGGCGATCATATCGGGGCGAGCGTTTCTCGATGTGAATGGGGATGCGATGTTCAATCCCGACGCAGAAGGTGATCGCATCGATCAGGGTCTTGCAGGTGTGACGATCCAGATCTTGACGGACGACGGGCCCACCCAGGTGAGGACGGACAGCAACGGAATCTGGACATTCGAGCTCGAGACCGGGGCGGCGGTTGTATCTGTGAATGCAACGGATCCGGTGATCCCCGAAGGCTGGATCGTGGCGGCCGAGGAGTTATCTCAGCTGGTTGAGTGTGCTGCCGACGCCATCTGTGCCGCCGTTGACATCGACTATGTGCCCAATCTCCGACCGCTGACAGACGTCCAGGCCGCCCTGGCTGCCAAATATGTGTTGCCGGAAGAAACTCTGTCTTATCTGGCGATGACAGGCTCCGATGATGTGGTGAGAGGGCCTTTGGGGGAGCCCCTCCACCTTCCAGTAGTTCGCGGTGCGGCGCTTGACCGTGTGCTGCAGGAGTTTGGCCGGCGAATCGAGCCCGGTCAGTTGCAAGAAGCCCAGGCGAGTGTTCGCTCCAGCCCACCCTTCGTTTTCCACACGGACACCAACCAAGATGTTGCCGGCGGGGAGGCCGCTGGTGAGATCGTTGCCTCCTTTCTCCAGGCCAATTTCCTTATCGACCAAGACCGAACCCGGACGGCCCAGGAAGCAGCCGCAGCAGGGGTCGATGATGTTGTGGTCAACTTTGTCGCAGGTCAGACCATCGTCGAGCAGGGCGAGATCATGACCGATCTCGACGTTGCTGCAATCAACGAAACCTCCATTCTCACCCCAACGGAACAAGTGTCGGCGGCCTTGCTCGCCGTTATCGCGGTCCTTGTTGCGCTTCTCGGTCTCTACTTGGCGAGATTCCGACCCGAGTTCTGGGCACGACCACGCATGGTGGCACTGCTTGGGATCTTGATTCTCCTGGCTGGAGGGGCAGTCCGCGGCACCGTGGTCATCCAGGAGGCGACCAGTTGGTACGTCTTGCCTGCCGTTGCATTCGGCTTCGTGACGGCGATCCTGTTCGATCAGCGAATCGCGGTGTTGATGGCGCTCTCGGTTGGTGTGTTAGCGGCCGTGGGGACCTTGGATGTTGGTATCACGGTCTACGCCGCCCTCGCGGCGCTGGCGCCTATACCCTTCGTCAGTTCGGTGAGTACCCGGGGCGCTTTCCGCAATGCCGTGGTGCTTTCGTCGCTAGTTGCTGCGGGCATCGCTGCCGCAACTTCTTGGTTCTTTCACGTCGGGCCGAATGACATACTTCTTGAGACGGTCGGTGTCTCGGTGGCCTGGGCGTTCGGGGTCTCAGTGGTTGCCTCTCTGGTTGGCCTTGCCGCACTTCAGTTTTTCGAGTCGGCATTCGACATCACTACCACGCTCAGTCTTCTCGACCTGACCGACCGCAACCACAAGGCACTGCAACTCCTACAGGAGGAGGCCTTTGGCACGTTCAACCACTCGCTGATGGTGGGGACCCTGGCGGATGCCGCGGCCCGGGATATCGGAGCGAACCCCCTGCTGGCGAGGGCGATGGCCTACTACCACGACCTTGGCAAGACCGAGAACCCCACCTACTTCATTGAGAACCAGTTCGGAATCCCCAACCCGCATGACTTGCTCGACCCGGGTGAGTCAGCCGAAATCATCAGGAGCCATGTTACGGCCGGTGTTGCTCTGGCGCGTCAGTTCAAGATCCCGACGGATGTAACCCAGGGAATAGTCAGCCACCATGGCGATGGCGTTATGCGCTTCTTCTACGAGAAGGCCCGTGAACACGACGGCGAGGAGGTAGACGTCGACGATTACCGTCACATCGGGCACAAACCCCGCACCGCGGAGACGGCGATTCTGATGGTTGCCGATTCATTGGAGGCGGCGTGTCGGGCGGTGTTCCAGATCGAAGAACCCACGCCCGACGCCATCGAGAAGGTCGTAGGCCGGGTAATGGACGAGAAGCTCGAGGACGGGCAGTTGTCCGAATCCCCGTTGACCCTTGGCGAGCTGACCAAGATTCGAGCAGCCTTCCTGGAGTCGCTAGTGGGTCACTACCATCAGCGCATCGCCTATCCGAACTTCCCTGGTAACTGATGGACGAACCGTCCTCATGGAAAAGCAAACCTCAGGCTCCAGATAACGCAAGAATTACTCACGCTCTCAATTACCGAGAAGATCAATGAGCGTGTTCCTGGCTGACGAGCAGTCCGAGGAAATCGGGCTTTCCGACCTGCGAAGCCTCGCCGAGATGGTTCTCACGGAAGAGGGGTATCCGGACGATACCGAGGTCACCATCCTCCTCATTGACGAACAGGAGATGTCGGAATACAACGAGCGATTCTTGAATCGCTCGGGGCCTACCGACGTCCTGGCGTTCCCTGTCGAGGACCTGCTGCCCGGAATCGTCCCCGAGCATGATCCCCACGGCCCACCGCTGATGATCGGTGACGTGATTGTGGCACCGGCCTACATCCGCCGGCAGGCCACTGAGAACGACGTGGCGTTTGAGGACGAGATGGCGTTGATGGTGACTCACGGCGTTCTTCATCTCATCGGCTATGACCACATGGTCGACGAAGACGCTGAGCGAATGGAACAAAGGGAGCGAGACCTCCTTGCCAAGGTCGGGAAAGCACGACGATGACGATTGCCGTACTCCTTGTGGCTGTGGTGCTGCTTCTGCTTGCCTTCTGGATCAGGGCTGCCGGCACTGCGGTGACGAGAGTGCCGAGGGCGGATGCTCTGCGTGATGCCTCGGACGGCACCAAAGGAGCGGAAGCTGTCGCCGACATGCTCGACGAGCGTGAAGTGATCTCGCCCGCGATCGGGGTTGTGGCTTCGGCCCTGCTGATTCTTGGCTCCGTGCTCGCCACAGCGGCCCTGGTCGTTGGTCGGTCTTCTGGAGTCGCCCTGCTCTACGCCCTGGGTGTCGGAGGTGCGGCGCTTCTCGTTGGTGACCTAGCCCCACGTCGTCTCGGAAGGTTGAAACCACGTCGTGTTGCCTACCTCTCGGCAAAGCTGTTGAGGTTCTCGGTTGGGTTGGGGGGATGGGCCAATGACCTGCTTCCCGAGCCCGAGCATGGCGACGATCACGACGACATCAGGAGCGAAGATGAGGCCGAAGAGCACGAACGCGAGTTGATCGACTCAGTTCTCGAGTTCAGCGAGACGATCGTGCGAGAAGTGATGACGCCGAGACCCGACATGGTCACCATCCCTGTAACGGCTCCGATCGAGAGGCTGATCGAGCTCTCCACCGAAGAGGGCTACTCGAGGCTTCCTGTCACATCCAACGGGGACGTTGTTGGACAGGTAATCGTGAAGAATCTCCTGTCGATGCTGACTGACGAGAATCGCCCGCGGACGGTCGCCCAGGTGATGAGGCCGGTTGAATTCGTCCCAGAAACCAAACATGCGTCGTCTCTGCTGGCAGAGATGCAGGAGAGCCACACCCACCAGTTGATCGTTGTTGACGAGTACGGCGATGTTGCCGGTCTGGTCACGATTGAGGATCTGCTCGAAGAGCTTGTCGGTGAGATCGCAGATGAGACCGACCTCGAGGAGAGCCTGATTTCACGAACAGACGAAGGCTGGGATGTTGACGCTCGTCTGCCGGTGGATGATCTCGTCAAGGCCACCGGAGTGGATTTGCCAGATGAGGAGTGGGATACGGTGGGTGGTTTGGTCCTTGGTCTCGCAGAGAGAATTCCGGAGGAAGGCGAGGTGTTCGCGTTCGAAAAGTTGATTCTGCGGGTTAGCCGGATGCAAGGTCGGCGAGTCTCTGAAGTCAATGTGACGCTGGCAGGTCGGATCGAGGCTGTGTGAAGTCGGGATTCGTAGTGGTTGTCGGACGTCCCAACGTGGGCAAGTCGACTCTGGTCAACCGAATGGTTGGATCGAAGGTGGCAATCACGTCTTCCCGGCCACAAACCACTCGTAACGCCATCCGGGGAGTGGTTACGGACTCGGACGAGGTTGACCCCGATTTCCAGATCGTTCTTGTGGACACGCCGGGTCTTCACAAACCGAAGACCGAACTAGGTACCCGGCTCAACTCGCTGGTATATGGGACTCTGGCTGACGCCGACGTTGTCCTGTTCCTCATTGACGCCACTATGCCGATAGGCCCTGGTGATCGACTCATCGCCGAGCGCCTGGTCGAGGCCAATGCGGACGTCGTTGTTGGGGTCAATAAGATCGACAAGGCCTCCCGGCAGGCAACGATGGCGCAATTGATCGAGGCGGCCGAATGGTCTTTCAAGGACATATACCCCGTGTCGGCGATCAAGGGTGACGGGGTGGCCGAGCTCGTAGAGGAGCTGGTCCGCCGGCTTCCTGAAGGACCCCGGTATTACCCGGAGGGCATGAAGACCGACCAGCCGGAGAACCTCGTCATCGCAGAGATTGTGCGAGAGAAATTCCTCGGTCGTCTCAGAGAGGAGCTTCCGCATGCCCTGACTGTCCGCATAGAGGAGATGGACCAGCGGGAGAGTGGCCTAATCGACATATCAGCCGATGTAATCGTTGAGAGGAAAAGCCAGAAGGGGATCGTCATCGGAAAAGGAGGATCCCTACTTCAAATGGCGGGCACCGAGGCGAGAGCCGAATTGGAGACGATTCTCGGAAACAAAGTGAATCTCATGCTGCATGTCGTGGTCGAAAAAGACTGGCAGAGACGTCCCCAACTTCTCGATCGATTGGGTTTCGACAAGGCCTGAGCGGCGGAACCACTAGCGTCGCGGTATGGATCAGAGCCGCTACCAATTTCTGCAACTGGACCAACATCCCGATGGCGTGCTGGTCGTGACTTTCGACAATCCGAGCAAACTCAACGCCGTTACAGAGAGAGGCCACTCGGAGTTGGTTGAGATTTGGCCAGAAGTCGACGCTGATCCAGATGTGAGAGTTGTTTTGTTGCGTGGTGAGGGGCGTGCGTTTTCTGCCGGTGGTGACTTCGAGATGATTGAAAACATCGCCAGCGACCCCGAAACTCATCGCCGTGTTCTCAAGGAGACACGAGAGTTGGTCCGAAACATCATCGAGTGCTCTAAACCGATCATTTCGGCTATCAATGGCCCAGCGGTGGGAGCAGGTCTAGCGGCGGGGCTCCTGGCCGACATTCCGGTGGCTGCCAGGTCGGCCCGCATACTCGACGGTCACACCAAGATCGGCGTGACCGCCGGAGACCATGCCGCTGTGATCTGGCCCCTGTTGATGGGGATGGCCAAGGCCAAGTACTACCTCCTCACCAATCACCCGATCGATGGGACCGAGGCCGAGCGAATCGGGCTGGTGGCGCGGGTGGTCGAAGACGACGAGCTGCAGTCTTACACCGAGGCCCTGGCATCGGAGTTGGCTTCGGGGCCTCAGGAGGCAATCCGGTGGACCAAACACACACTCAACCACTGGCTGCGGATGGCCTATCCGATCTTTGACGCATCCGTCGCCTACGAATTCCTCGGGTTCAACGGCCCTGATGCTGTCGAGGGTGTCGCCGCGATGAGAGAGAAGAGGAAACCCGAGTTCCGTTGACCCGAAGATGAGCTGATTCGGCTCACATGTGAGCCGGAGAAGCCGAGGTTCGCCTATTTCAGGGAGTCGGCGGCGTTGGCGAGGTCGAGGTCTTTGACCGTTAGGCCGCCTTCGGAGTGGGTGGAGAGGGTGAGGGTCACCTTGTTCCAGCGGATGTCGATGTCGGGGTGATGGTCGGCCTTCTCGGCCTCCAGCGCAATCCGGGTCACGAAACCCATCGACTCGTTGAAGTCCTTGAAAGTGAACATTCCGGTGATCTCGTTTCCCGACCTCGACCAGTCAGGGTGCGATTCGAGGAAAGCTTCGATCTCGTGGTCGACGACGAGTGTCATGCCGCGAGCCTACGCCTGTCGCTCGATACGCTGGGGCCTTCATGGCAATCCGTCACGATCAAGCGATAGTTCTGCGGTCCTACCCATTCGGAGAGGCCGACCGTGTAGTGGTCCTTCTCAGCCCCAACAACGGCAAGATCCGGACCGTTGCAAAAGGGGTGCGCAAGACAAAGAGCAGGTTTGGCGGTCGTCTCGAACCCTTCACCCATGTTGACCTGGTTCTCTATGAGGGTCGCAATCTCGACACCATCACCCAGGTGGCTGTACTCGAGCCTTTTCCGAGACTCCGATCGGATCTCGACGCGGTGTTAGCAGCAGGGACGATGGTCGAGGCCGCTGACGCGGTGGCCCAGGAAGAAGAGTCTTCGATTCGGCTGTTTCTTCTGCTTCAGCGAGGTCTCAAGGCTCTTGAGGCGGGGGAGCGGGGCAAGGATCTGATCACGAGTTTCCTTCTCAAGCTGGCCGATGTTGTTGGAGTGGCGCCCTCCCTTACCCAGTGTGCTTCTTGTGGGCGTCTCCAAGACCTACACCGTTTCTCTTTCGGAGGCGGTGGTGCGATCTGTGACCGGTGCCGGGTTGAGGGGGCGGTGAGACTCCGGGATGGGATTACGGACTATCTCGCTGCCCTGGCCGACGCCGAGCTCATGTCGTTGCCACCCGGGGACGACAGCCTCTCCGGAGAGGCAATGGGGATTGCTCGCCGCTTCGTCGAATACCACCTGGATCGCAAACTTTCTTCGCTGACGGTCATGGAATGAGTGACCAACCACTTGACACAGGACGGCTCGATCCGAATCTCATACCGAGCCATGTTGGCCTCATCCTCGATGGCAATGGCCGTTGGGCCAACGCACGTGGACTTCCCAGGACTGCCGGGCACCTCGCCGGTGAAGAGGCATTGTTCGACACGGTGGAAGGTGCGGTTGAGATAGGAATCAAATGGTTGACAGCGTTCACCTTTTCCACCGAGAACTGGTCGAGGTCTGATGACGAGGTCGAATTCCTCATGTGGTTCAACGAGGACCTTCTCCTGAGACGCCGGGACGACCTCAACGCTCAGGGTGTCCGCATGTGGTTCGCCGGCGACATGGCAGATCCGCGCATCCCCGATCGGAATCGGGAGCATATGGCTGATGCCGAAGAGAAAACGAGAGAGAACGATGTTATGAATCTCGTGTTCGCTTTCAACTACGGCGCCAGACGGGAGATCGTCGAAAGCGCCCGGACGCTTGCTTCACGTGCAGCATCAGGAGACCTTCGAATCGACGACATCGACGAGGACGCGCTGCAAAGTGCTCTCTACATTTCTGAGATGCCGGACGTCGATCTAATCATCCGCTCATCCGGCGAGCACCGGATTTCCAACTTCCTGTTGTGGCAGGCGGCCTACGCCGAGTTCTATTTCCCTGGCATCTTGTGGCCGGACTTCGACCGTCATGCCCTTCTCGACGCCGTTGTCGAGTACCAGGCGAGAGACCGGAGATTCGGGGCGGCCGACGACAAACCAGACCCATCAGATTGACTAGTCAAGCCAACTAGTGTCCCGAGTCGCAGGCGACGCATGACAGAAGTAACCCTCGACACCATCTCCAACCTCGCAAAGAAGCGAGGTTTTGTCTTTCAGTCATCCGAGATCTATGGCGGGCTGAAGTCCGCGTACGACTACGGACCACTGGGTGTTGAGCTTCTGCGCAACGTCAAAACCGAATGGTGGCGGACGATGGTCCAGGAGCGCTCCGACATCGTCGGGCTTGACTCCGCAGTCCTACAGGCTCGCCAGGTATGGCAGGCCTCGGGTCACGAGGAAGTGTTCACCGATCCGATGGTCGAATGCCGCAACTGCAACAGCCGTCACCGTCTCGACAAACTCGACGATCCCGATCGATGCCCCACCTGCGGTAAAACCGGGGAGTTCACCGAGCCACGGCAGTTCAACCTGATGTTCCGCACCCACATGGGGCCTGTCGACTCGGACGAGAACATGGTGTACCTGCGCCCTGAGACGGCTCAGGGGATCTTCATCAACTTCGAGAACGTGAGACGGACCAACAGACTGAAGCTGCCGTTCGGGATTGCGCAGATCGGAAAGTCATTCCGCAATGAGATCACGCCTGGCCAGTTCGTCTTCAGGACCAGGGAGTTTGAGCAGATGGAGATGGAGTTCTTCTGTCGGCCCGGTGAGGACGGCGAATGGTTCCAATATTGGGTCGACAGGCGGTTCCAGTGGTACATCGATCTCGGGATGAGCCCCGACAACATGAGGCTTCGTCATCACGACACGGACGAGCTGAGCCATTACTCAACTGGCACCGCAGACGTCGAGTACCTGTTTCCATGGGGATGGGACGAGCTCGAAGGGATAGCAAACCGCACCGACTTCGACCTCAGACAGCACAGCGAGCACTCCGGTGAGGATCTCCGGTATTTCGATCAGGAGAACAACGAGCGGTTCTTCCCATATGTGATCGAGCCGGCGGCTGGAGCCACCCGGACCACGTTCGCTTTTCTGATCGACGGCTACACCGAGGAGATGGTCAATGACGAGACCCGGGTGGTGATGAAGCTCCATCACCGACTCGCCCCTTACAAAATCGCCGTTCTCCCGCTGTCGAAGAAACCGGAACTGATCGAGCCGGCGGAGAGAGTGGCCGCCGAGTTGCGAAGGAAATGGATGATCGAATTGGACGTCACCCAATCGATCGGCCGCCGCTATCGGCGACAGGACGAGATCGGCACTCCGTTCTGCGTGACGATCGACTTCGAATCCCTCGAAGACCAGGCGGCGACTGTCAGGGACCGTGACACGATGGCCCAGGAGCGCGTTTCGATGGGTGGGCTTGCGGATTACTTGGGCGCCAAACTCACCTGAGCTTTACCACAGTTTCACATTCTCCTGCCAGGCTTTTGGGCAGGTGGTCACGTGAATCGTTCAGTCATCGGGTGGATTGTTGCGTTTATCCTGGCTATTGCTGGGTCAGCCCTGGCGTGGGTTTGGTATGCCGGGGGCTCGGGTGAACCCTCCACCGCGCTGACGACGCCGACCATTGTCGCCGCACCCACAGCAGAAACGGTGGGCACCGCCAAGACCTATGTGATCGACTCTTCACAAAGTTTCGCCGGCTTCGAAATCGACGAAATTCTTCGGGGGTCACCGAACCGTGTGTTTGGGGAGACCGACCAGGTGGCCGGTCAGATTCAGATCGACCTGGCCGATTTGAGTGCGATCCAGTTTTCACAGATCGTTATCAACGTCAGGACCTTCACAACTGACTCCGAGCGACGCGACCGGGCGATCAGGGGCCCGATCATCCTCAACTCGGCCAGCGATGAGTTCGAGTTCATCACCCTCGACGTCAGCCCGGCGACCGGACTGAGCGGCTCGGTCGAGCCTGGTGATGTGCTGACCTTCTCGCTGACCGGAGACCTCAGCATCAAGGGAGTCACCAACGAGGTCACCTTTGATGTATTCGCGACTCTCTCAGATGAGTCGACCATTGAGGGTTCGGTCACGGCAACTGTGTTGCGCTCTGACTATGGCATTGGGATCCCCACCGTCCCCGGGGTCGCCGACGTCAGCGACGAAGTTGCTCTCGACCTCAGGTTTGTCGCTGTGGCCGGTTGAGCAAATATGATCAGTGGTGATGACAAGACCGAGGAGACATCGATCGTGTCCGCGAGGCGACCGACCTCGTTGAGTTGATCTCCGAAGTGACCAAGGTGAAAAAGTCCGGCCGATCGGTGATGGCTGTCTGCCCGTTTCACGAAGAGAAGACGCCTTCGATGTCGGTCGACCGGGTACGCGGTCTCTATCACTGCTTCGGTTGTGGCGAGGGGGGAGATGTCTTCTCTTTTGTCCAGAAAACACAGGGCGTCGATTTCCCCGATGCCCTGGAAATGCTTGCCCGCAAGGCCGGCATCACACTGGTCCGGGATCCCGACGCCGCCCGGAAGCGGGGGAGAAGAGAGGCAGCGGTTGAGGCGATCAGGCAAGCTGTTGACGTCTATCACACACGGCTGAAGAAGTCCGGGGAGGCTGGCCAGGCTCGGGCCTACTTGCGAGGCCGCGGCTACGACGTCGATCTGATCGATGAGTGGAAGATGGGTTTTGCCGGGCTCGACTGGGACACACTCACCAAGGCCCTGAAGGCCGCCGGCGTGGATGATCGGGCACTGCTGGACGGGGGACTGGCCCGTCGGGGAAGACAGGGCCTGTACGACGTGTTTCGTGGACGACTGATGTTTCCCATCCACGACGTTCGGGGCGACCCCATCGGGTTTGGCGGCCGTCTCGTAGTCGACGTTGACCGGGACTCCACCAACAATCCTGATGCCAAATACGTGAATTCGGCTGAGTCGATCGTCTATCACAAGGCCAACGTCCTCTTCGCTCTCAACCGGGCCCGCACGGCCATTGCTGCGGAAGGCAAGGCCGTGATCGTTGAGGGTTATACCGATGTCATTGCCATGCACCAGGCGGGGATCAACACCGCGGTGGCAACCTGCGGCACTGCTCTCGGCGACGGGCACTTCGACCTGCTTCGTCGCTTCAGCGAGAAGGTGGTGTTGGCGTTCGATTCCGACGAGGCTGGTGCCAAAGCCGCCCTTCGCAGCGATGAGTTGGAGTCACCTTTCCGTCTTGATCTCGATCTGCGGGTTGCCGTCATGCCCGATGGTCTCGATCCCGCGGACTTAGTTCAGGAGGGACGCAGCGAGGAGCTCTTGAAGGCGGTCGATGAGGCTCGGCCTCTTCTCGAGCACCGGATCGAGCACGAGGTGGCGAAACACGATTTGAGCGGTCCCGAAGGCCGGGCCCGAGCACTCCATGCGGCTGCGGAACAAATGACTCGTGTCAATGACGAAATCGCCCGCCGGGAATACAGCCGCTTTGTGGCGCGTCTGATCGGAGTTGACCTATCAACGGTCGACCAGGCAATCCGGAGCAGAAGACGTAGGGCTCCGGATGGCCCGAATCAACCCCAGCGACCGTTGGACCGAGCGGAATCCGAGTTGCTTCGTGTCATCTTGACCAACCCACCGGACATGGGCGAGATTTCGCCCGCCGACTTCCATGATGAGAGGCTCGGCGCTGCTTTCGCAGCGATTTCCGGCGAGCTCGCTACCACGGTGCCCGGGACACCGGTCAACATCTCCACCGTGTCAGATCCGGGTCTTCAGGGGCTTCTTCGGTCGTTGGTCCTGGACAGCCGGCCGCTACCCAGATGGTCTGAGATGCAAAGGAGGGTGCGGGGGAGGCGGCTGGATACGGAGATCGCCGATATCGAAGGCCAGCTCGGCTCTCTGGGGATTGAAACAGAACACCATTCCGAAACACTCCGACGCTTGATAGCTTTACAGCGAGAGAAACGTTCTCTAGGCGAGACATGACCCAAGATCTGTCCAAAGTAACCACTGCCCTCATCAAGCGTGGCAACCATCGAAGCTTTCTCACGATGGCTGAGGTGCAACAGGAGCTGGAGGATATCGAGGCGCCCGGAGAGGCATTCGAGAAGGTCGCCGACGAGCTGCGGCTTAGGGGAATCCGTCTCGTGGAGGAAGGCCCAGCGGTGACCGAGGAGGTCATCGAGGTCAGTCAGATCTCGGTTTCCGATCCGGTGCGTCTCTATCTGAATGAGATTGGTCGATATCCGCTCCTCACCGCGCAACAGGAGGTGGAGTTGGCGATGCAGATGGAAGCTGGTCGCCGCGCCCTGGAACGTCTTCATGGTGATGATCCGCTGGCCGATGAGGATCGTACTTTCCTGGACCACGAGGTCGACATGGGGGAGGCGGCCCACAAGCAGTTGGTCCAGTCGAACCTCCGGCTCGTGGTTGCCCTGGCCCGTCGTTATGTCGGGAGAGGCATGGCGCTGCTGGACCTCATCCAGGAGGGCAATGTCGGCCTGATGAGGGCTGTGGAACGGTTCGATTACCGGCGGGGTTTCAAGTTCTCCACCTACGCCACGTGGTGGATTCGCCAAGCGATCTCCCGAGCTATCGCCGATCAGGGCCGGACGATTCGCATGCCAATTCACGTTCTCGACGCCGTCAACAAGCTCACCCGGACCCAGAGGGAGCTGACCCAGGTTCTCGGTCGGGCGCCCACCATCGATGAGCTGGCCGATGACCTCGATCTGGAGGTCACCAGAGTGGCCGAGCTCCGCCGCATCGCGCAGGACACCGTTTCGTTGGAGACACCGGTGGGAGAAGACGAAGACGGGACACTTGGAGATCTTGTCGAGGATGTCGATTCGGAGAAGCCCGCCGACGTGGCTGCCTTCTCATCTCTGCAGGGTGAGTTGGCTCAGGCCCTGGAAGGCCTCAATGACCGGGAGCGTCAGGTTCTGATCATGCGGTTCGGGCTCGCCGACGGTCGGATGCGAACCCTCGAAGAGGTCGGTTCCCATTTCAATGTGACGAGGGAGCGAATTCGACAGTTGGAGACGAAGGCTCTCGCCAAACTGAGGCACCCCGACAAGTCAGGCAAGCTCGAGGGGTTTCTCGAAAACTCCTAGACCTATTCCGGGTCCGTCACCCAACTCTCCAGGCGCTGGTCCCTGGTGAAAGCCCGGCTGGCAACCATGGTGACGATCACAGCCGAGGCGACACCAACCGAGCCAAGCACCAGGTAGGTGATCACCAGTTGCACGAGAACAGCGTTTACCGGCTCCGCTCCAGCGAGCAGCATTCCCGTCATGGTCCCAGGAAGGGCGATGAGACCGATCACCTTGGTCCGCTCTATCTGCGGTAGCAAGGCATTTCGAACCGCGGAACTGGTGACGATCCGGGAGGCCCCCTGGCGATCAAACCCGAGGGCGAGCAACGCTTCAACACGGTTCCGATGATCGATGAGATCTGTCGTGACCGTGTCAGCAGCCTGGACGGCGGCGGGAAGCGTGTTGCCAAGAGTTATCCCGGCGATCACTACGAGGGTGACCGGCCCCAGTTCGAACACACCCAGCCCAAACAGAAGGGCCAGGGTGACACCAACAGCGCCCGCGAGCGCGCCGAGGGCGTAGAGACGGAGACCCGGAATCTGCCGGGCGCGTCTAACTACCACCTCCGTCGAGAGAACGGTCATTCCGATCACCCAGACCCAGGCCCACACAAGGGCTTGCGACGCCTCGAAGATGAACACGAAGAGAAGACCAACGGCGAGAAGTTGGATCCCGGCGCGGAACGACGCCCAGGCTATGGAGCGTTCGAAGCCGAGCCCCTTCCACACAGAGACCACGATGGCCACGCCGACCAGCGAGAGCGATGCGATCACCTCGACCCATCCCATGTCTCCGGTCACTGGTCCACCTTCCGTATTGATGGATCGTGCCATAACGCACGTCGATCGGCCGATCGTGACCGACTCGGAGTACCGAACATCAATTGGTATCCTGTTCAAGCCAATCGGCACCATTCCGCGGTAGCTCAATTGGCAGAGCAGTGGACTGTTAATCCATTGGTTGTAGGTTCGAGTCCTACCCGCGGAGCCACCCGCGGAGCCTCATTCTGACCAGGAAAGGGCCCGAAAACCCCTTATGCGACAAGGGGAAATGGGGAGTCGGAGACCTTTCGACATTTCGCGACATTTCGCGCTCTTTTTGGTCGTTTCTCGTGCTCCCGTGGCCCAGACATGGCCCAAGGCTTGGGGGTGAGGCGAAGGAACTCTCGCGGTCCAGAGTCGCGGCTCTCTAGGTCTCGTCTGATCCGAGCGCCGGCATCGATGGCTTCTGACGGGTTTCTAGATAGAAGTCACTCAAGACGTCGACGGAAAGCCGGGACGGAGTAGACGACGTGTGACAGGCGTTCGACCGAAGTGAGCGTCAAGCCGGTCTGACACGCATAATGCTTGTGGTCTCTGGGGGTGAATGCAACACCTGTCGGTGAGAGTGTTGTCTCTTATCGAGGAGGTTGTTGTGACGAAGTTCAGTGAGGCTGAGGTGATCGAGGTTTGGGATCGGTGGCAGGCGGGTGATGCGAACCGGTTGATTGGACGTGATCTGGGTCGGTCGGCTGGGTCGATCCGTGCGTTTGTCGAATCGTGGGGTGGGGTGCGTCCTGCGCCTCGGAGACGCTCCGAACGCCACTTGTCGTTTGATGAGCGTGAGGAGATTTCTCGGGGTGTCGCTGCCGGCGACTCGTTACGTTCGATCGGAGATCGGTTAGGTCGTGCTCCGTCGACGATCAGCAAATGGTGGCCGTCACCGGTATCGGGCTCATCACGGCGACCGGGCTGCGTGACGTCGGGCTCGTCATCCCAAACCGTCCAAACTCGCTGAGAATCCGGTGTTGCGACAGGTGGTGGAAGAGAAACTGGAACTCTGGTGGTCACCGGAACAGGTGGTCCTCTGGTTGAAAGGCACATACGGTGATGACCAGGAGATGTATGTGAGCCACGAAACCATTTACCTGTCACTGTTTATCCAAGGGAAAGGTTCGTTACGCAGGGAACTAACTGACTGTTTGCGTACCGGGAGGGCATACCGACGACCCAAAGTGAAGAAGGCTCCGTCGGGGAAAGGACAGATTGTCGATCCGGTGATGATTTCGGAACGTCCCGCCGAAGTCGAGGATCGGGCGGTTCCTGGTCATTGGGAAGGCGACCTCCTCAAGGGACTACGACAAACAGCTATCGGAACTCTGGTGGAAAGACACTCCCGTTACCCAATGCTGTTTCCCCTCCCCGAAGGGAACACCGCCCCAGCCGTCCGGACTGCATTGGCCGAAACGGTTCAACGGCTCCCCGAACACTTGTGGAAGTCGTTGACCTGGGATCAAGGCAAAGAGATGGCCCAACACGCCCAATTCAAGATCGACACCGGAGTCCAAGTGTATTTCTGTGATCCCAAGTCGCCGTGGCGGCGTGGCTCCAACGAAAACACCAACGGGTTACTACGCCAATACTTTCCCAAAGGCACCGACATGAGTCTGCTCACCCAGGCCGACCTCGACAAGGCTGCCCACTCCCTAAACGGACGGCCTCGACAAACCCTCGACGGGAGGACACCATCAGAGAAACTCGTCGAAGTGTTGCAATGACCCCTTGATCTCGCAGCACTTGTGGGCGCTAGCCAGCCGTTCATAATCGGGGTTTTAGGTGGCGATGTTGGAGTGGAGAGGGTCTTGGCTACAGTCATTGGTCGTACGTTCCATGCGTACAACGCACACTCCGTTCTGTTTTCCGCCTAGCGGAGTAACCGCAGGAAATGCAGGTTCTGGTCGATGGCTGTAGAGCATCAACTCCGCGCCCGCCCGCCCGGCGAGGCGTCATCCTTTGGCGGTTCGAGGCTTCGGAAGGAGCACTGATGTCCAACAATCTTTACGTGGGGAATCTCACGTTCGATACGAGTACTGCGGACTTGGAGTCGCTTTTCGCCACTCACGGCGAAGTCAGTAAAGCGCAAGTGATCACAGATCGTGACAGCGGTAGATCTCGCGGATTCGGGTTCGTAGAGATGGCAACAGCCGAGGCCGCCCAAGCTGCGATAGATGCCCTTGACGGACACAATGTTGATGGCCGGCCACTCACCGTGAACGTTGCCAAACAACGTTCTCGTTGACACGACACCCATTAGCGGAGAAAGAGTCAAAGCGCGGTGTGGAGGATGTGGGCATCCTCATCGGGAGCATCGGCGTCAGATCGGGTGCTCGGTACCAAGATGCGGCTGTGTCGAATATCAAGTTCCTGACCCACAATCCAGCAGGCGCAAACGGTCAACCACCTAATTGCTTCGTCCTCCCGTACCAGTGATGTCCTGTCGAGCCGCACATACCGGCACACATAGGCGTGGCTCCCGAATTGCGCTAAGCGTGGAGTGGGATGACGCGTGCGGTGACGGATTGCATCCCATCGATCGCCTCTAAGAGGGTTTTCGCCTCGGAGAGAGGAAGAGCGAGCGCTTCTACCGCCGGTTCGGTGAACAGAGCATATGCCGCTGAGCCCACATGATCAGCTGCCGAATTCTTGAGAAGCCGGTGGGCAATCGTGACATCGGGCCCGAGCACTTCAACGTGGCTTCCGACTGCCTGCACGAAGTAGTCGCCATGGTGGATCACGAACTTCAGGTCGAGCGTATCTTTCCGACTACACGCAGCGCAGGTGCATGTCCAGATCAAGCCCGCCTCGGCCAGGCGTTCAACAAAGTCGCGGTAGCAGGCGTCGACACAATTAAGCATTGCCTCGCGTCGCGGTGCGATATCACCGGGGGCGACAGCGAACACCGCGTCACCTTCGAATTTGACGGGCGTAAGAGGTGGATCGACACGGGTGGCTATCCCATCGAGCAGATTCGACATCAATGCGTACGCGTCCGGGATCTGGCCGTCGGCGAACGCGTCGTCCTCGTGAGCGACTCGGACGCTGTCCAGGAATGACGTGTAACCGGAGATGTCGGCAATAAGGATCGTGCCGTTGTAGTGCCCCGGTCGTAGTCGCGGATTCATCGACTCTCCGGTTCGGGATCGTCACAGTAGTGGGCGGGCAGGGCACGAGTCCGCCCACAGCTAGAAAGCCGGGGGTCGCGTAGTTTGTCTTGTCTAGTGGGGCAGCAGTTTGGTGTGCGTGGTCCTTTGAGTCGTTGGATCCGACGCGGGCGCGGGTTGTTTGCGTTCGGCGCTGACAGCTGCCGATTCAGCGACAAACGCCCAAACCACCACCACCGCCCCGAATCCGTACAAGACCGGAATGTAATAATCCTCGCCGCGCAGGAAGATCACAATGGCGATGAACACGCCGGCCATGACTGCCATGCCAGCATCGATCCAGTAGATCAGCCTCGTTTTCGCCATGATCCATATACCTCCTTCGGGAAGTTTGTTTTCCTCTGGGGAGCTTTGTTTTCATCGTGTCATCGAATCACGAGGGGCGAAAGAGCCGAAAGTCCCTGATACTGATCCGCACTAGTGCCTGGTGGCGGCTTGCGCCCATCTCGGCGGGTTGGACGGCGCTCGCCGCGGTTCTCTCACCCCACCCCTGGTGGGGGGTCGCCGAAACGACTATGGTGCGACGTTCATGCGCGGGCGCGACTACTGCCATTGTGTGGATGGAGGCTCGACTCCATCGGACTCATCGGATCTGCGGTGATGTTCGGGGTCCGTTTCATCTGGCCACTCTCGACAGCGTCATACCCGTTGCTTGACAGAGAAACAAACGACCAACCCGAAATCTATTAGGAGAACTTGGATGAGGCGATACGCAATTTTACTGGCGGTTCTGGCGCTCGTTGTTGCCGCGTGCGGGGGGGCGGCGACTGAGACGACGGAAGCACCCGGAGCCACGCCTGAAGAGCCGACAACCGGCACAGAGGCACCCGCCGATGACGATGAGGAAATGGCAGACGGTGGACAGGTGACCATCGGGCTGTTCCAAGAGCCGGACAACCTGAATCCGATGTTCGCGGTGCAAACAGCGAGCCGGATCGTCCGCGACATGACACTCGAGGGCCTCCTCGACGCAGATCCGGACGGGAACTACGTGCCGATCCTGGTGAAAGAGGTGCCGAGCGTGGAAAACGGTGGTATCTCCGCAGACGGGCTGATTATCACCTACAACCTGCTCGAAGGTGTTACCTGGTCCGACGGGGATCCGCTGACCTCACGCGACGTCCAGTTCACGTGGGAAGCCATCTTGGACCCGGGGAATGCTGTGACCAGCACCGCCGGTTACGAAAAGATCGTCTCCGTGGAGACGCCCGACGATTTGACCGCAGTGGTGACGTTCAGCGAGCTCTTCGCTCCGGCTCTGTCGCTATTCAGCATCCCCGATGCGATCCTGCCCGCTCACGTTCTGGAAGGCGAAGACATCGGTGTGTCCGATTTCAATCGCACGCCCGAGGGCACAGGTCCGTTCGTGGTGACCGAGTGGAACTCGGGTGACTCGATCATCATGGACCGCAATCCCAACTTCCGGACGGCAGGCGTGCCGATCCTCGACCGGGTGGTCTTCACGATCATCCCCGATCAGCAGGTTGGCGCCGCCCGGATCAGGGCCGGTGAGATCGACGTCCTGTGGAACCTCGACGAGAGCCTGATTCCCGAATTCCAGGCCATGGAGGGTGTCGACATTCAGGTGGTCCCATCGAGCAATATCGAGTACCTCGGATTGAACCTGGACGATCGTGATGATCCTTCCCAACCCGACGCCCTCTTCAGTGACAAGAGGGTTCGAGACGCACTGGCCATGGCCATCGATCGCACCCCGATCATCGACGACTTGCTGCTGGGGATGACCGAGGCAGCAACATCGCCGATCGGGCTCGGATGGGCAGCACCTGAGGGCCTCGAATTGCCACCGTACGACCCTGAAGGCGCAATCGCTCTTCTCGAAGAGGCTGGCTGGGTAGACGACGATGGCGACGGCGTGCGAGAAAAGGACGGTGTCTCGTTCAGCTTCGAGATCAGCACCCCTGCAGGCCAGCAGGTCCGTGAGTTGACCGAGCAGATCCTCCAGGAGCAGTTCGCTGCCATTGGAGGCGAGCTCATCATCAACAACGTGCCGGCAGCCACCCTGTTCGGAAGCTGGGAAGAGAACGGCAAGCTCAAGCGTGGCGATTTTGATATCGTCATGGATACTTGGGGTGCCGACCTCGATCCGGATGCCTTCCTGACGATCCTGTTCACATCGAGCAACATCCCTTCGGACGCCAACAATGGTGACGGCTGGAACTTCTTCGGGATCAATGATGCCGTACTCGATGAAGCGATCGCCGCTGGCGGAAGCACCCTCGATCAAGCGGTGCGGAAGGACGCCTACCGCGTTGCCGTGGAACGCATTCTCGAGGCAGGCGTATACATACCTCTGTACAAGAGGTCGTTTATCAATGCCTTCTCCAGCAATGTGATTGGATGGAGTGGGAACCCATGGGGCCAGTTGGCGTGGAACGCCGAAGAATGGAGTCTCTTAGGCTGATCTGACCTAGAACAGGAGCGGTGCGACATGTACCGATTCGTTGGCAAACGCATCCTCTATGCCATACCGCTCCTGTTCGCCATCTCGCTGCTCGCCTTTTTCCTGCTGCAGGCTGTGCCGGGCGGCCCTGCCGCCGCCTACCAAGGGATCGCCAACGTCTCGGGCGACGATCTGGCCCGCATCCAGGCCGAGCTAGGCCTCGATCGTCCGCTGATCGTCCAATACTTCTCCTGGCTGGGCAGCTTCCTGAGGGGAGACTGGGGAGTTTCCTTCTCGGCGCGCCAGCCCGTGCTCGAACTAGTCATGGATCGTTTGCCCGCAACTCTCATCTTGATGGGAGCGGCTCTGACTGTCTCGCTTGTCATCGCCATACCGCTGGGAATGATTGCCGCCTTGCGTCGCAACACCTGGATCGACCACCTGCTGACCTTCCAGAGTTTCGTCGGCCTGTCGATCCCCGTCTTTTGGCTGGGGCTGATGCTCATCATTGTTTTCACTGTGTGGCTGGGCTGGCTTCCCGGAGGTGGCATCGGGCCGCCCGGTGAGGACCCGGACCTTGTGACACGGCTCCGGTATATGATCCTGCCGGTCACTGCGCTTTCGCTGGTTTCCATAGGGTTTTTCACCAGATATCTGCGCGCCTCGATGGTCGAGGTAATGCACAAAGACTTCATGATGTTCAGCAAGGCGCGGGGGATTCCGTCGCGGAAGCGGTACTTTCGAAATGGCTTCCGCAATGCGGGCATTCCCTTCATCACAGTCGTCGCCATCCATATTCCCGAGTATCTCGTCGGAGCACTGGTAGTCGAAACGATCTTCTCGTGGCCGGGAACCGGACGGCTGTTCTGGGAGTCGGCAGTCCGCTTCGACTACCCGGTCATGATGGGGATACTGGTCCTCGTCTCGGTCCTGGTGGTGTTCTCGAATCTTCTTGCGGACGTGCTGTATGCGCGTTTCGACCCGAGGATCAGATATGACTGAGACACGCGACCGAGAAGAGTCGGCGCCAGAGATCAAAGAGGCAGTGTCGAGCGAGGAAGCGGCAGTGTCGGCGAAACGCCGGGGCTGGCGGATCTTCAGCCGCAATAGGGCCGCTCTGATCGGACTGATCGTCCTCGGTGTGATCGTGATTGCAACGCTCATCGGACCGATACTCAGCCCCTATGACCCACTCGCCCAGGATGTGCCAAACCGATTCCAACCACCGTCTCTGGCCCACCCCATGGGCACCGATGAGTTGGGTCGCGATTCGCTGACTCGTGTGTTGATTGGGGGCCGGCAGTCGCTTGCGGTTGCAGGGTTTGCCACCGTGGTCGCCCTGGTTTTGGGGCTCGTTGTTGGAGCGACTGCGGGGTTCTATGGACGCTGGGTGGACAATGTCTTGATGCGGTTTGTCGACCTGGCTCTTTCGCTGCCTGACTTGTTCTTGCTCATCCTTGCCAGCGCGCTCTTGGGCCCGAGTTTCTGGACGATCGTGATCATCATCGGCTTCGTCAGGTGGATGAACCCGGCTCGTCTCGTTCGTGGCTCTTTCCTGTCGCTACGGGAGCAGGAGTTCGTCGAAGCGGCACGTGCGGTCGGGGCAGGGCCGTTTCGCATAATGACCAGACACTTATTGGTCAACTCTTTGAGCCCCGTGATCGTTGCCGGGACACTGCTGATTGCGTCTGCGATCATTGCCGAGTCCACCCTGAGTTTCCTCGGGTTGGGGCTCCAACCGCCGGCCTCCTCATGGGGGAGCATGCTCCGGAACACCCAGAGCCAGATGTTCACCGCACCATGGGCTGCGGTGTTCCCGGGGATGATGATCTTCTTGACGGTCATAGCTATAAACTTCGTCGGGGACGGGCTTCGAGACGTTTTCGACCCCGAGGGAGCGACCCGGATCCAGCCCGGATTCAAGGGCCGTGTCAGGAAGCTGATGACGCCGCGGCCCAAGCAGGCCTGACCCGGCGATCATCGGTCCCCTTGTCGTTTGCCACTCAGGCCGTGGCTGAGACCTCGGACGGGAAGTGGCAGGCAACCCAGTGACCCGGCTCGAGCTCACGAAACTCGGGCTCAGCGTCGGCGCAGATGCCCGGTGCTTGGGCTAGGGAACACCGTGTGCGGAAGCGACACCCAGAAGGCGGTGCTGTTGGTGACGGCAACTCTCCCTCCAAGATGATTCTTTTCTGGTTCGCCGCCAGATCGGGGTCGGGGATGGGCACCGAGGCCAGCAACGCGTGCGTGTACGGATGGAGGGCCTTCCCGAAGAGCACGGGAGCAGATGCACGTTCCACCAGCTTGCCGAGGTACATCACCGCGACCTCGGTGCTGACGTGGCGGACCACCGACAGGTCGTGGGCGATGAATAGATAGGTCAACCCGAGGCTGTCCTGGAGGTCCATGAGCAGGTTGAGGACCTGGGCTTGCACCGAAACATCTAGCGCCGAGACGGGCTCATCGAGAATGAGAAGCGTGGGGCTCAGCACAAGTGCTCGGGCGATGCCAACTCTCTGTCGCTGGCCGCCGGAGAACTGACGTGGGTAGCGATGGGCGTCGTTCGGCTCCAAGCCGACCAGTTGGAGGAGATCCGCGACTCGATCTGCTCTCTCCGAGCGATCGCCTATCCCGTAAATGGCCAGAGGCTCGGCGATGATGGAGCCGATGGTCATGCGAGGATTGAGCGAGGCGAACGGGTCCTGGAACACGATCTGCATGTGCATGCGGAGGTTGCGCAGTTCTTTGGGGCTCGCTGTCGTGATCTCAACCGTTTCGGTGGCATCCGAGTCGGCGTCCGTGGTACGAAACACGATCTGGCCGGACGTTGGCTCCACGAGCCGCAACACACATCGTGCAGTGGTGGATTTTCCACATCCGGACTCTCCGACCAGGCTCATGGTTTGGCCCTTACTGATGTCGAAGGAGATGTCGGAAACCGCCTCCACCCAGGCGCTTTTGCGGCCGCTGACTGCACTGCTCTTGACCGGGTACCGCTTCACGAGATTGCGGACTTCGAGCATGTCAGCCGATCGACTCGGGGCTTGGTCCTTTGTCGTCATCGAGTTCGGCCCTCTTTCTGCGGCACGAACTGTTCAGCAAGGTGGCATGCGGACAGACGTCCCTGTCCGAGGTCGACCAAAGGAGGTTCCTCGGTCACGCAGATCGATTCGACGTGGGCGCACCTGGGATGGAACCGGCATCCCGTAGGCAGAGATATCAAAGATGGAGGAGAGCCGCCGATGGTTGGGAGGCGGTCGGTCGGTTCCTGGTCCACGCGGGTCACCGAGTCGAGCAGGCCCTGGGTGTAGGGGTGGCACGGTGCTGTGTAGAGGTCGCGGGCGCCGGCCCGCTCAACCAGCCTCCCCGAGTACATGACCTGCACGTTCTCACAGAATCCGGCGACAACACCGAGATCATGGGTGATCAGAATCACCGCGGTCTTGAGGTCCTCGGCGAGGGAGAGCATGAGATCGAGCACCTGGGCCTGGGTGGTCACGTCGAGGGCAGTGGTGGGCTCGTCGGCGATAACGAGAGCGGGTCGGCACATCAACGCTATCGCGATGACGACCCGTTGCCGCATCCCGCCGGAGAACTGATGCGGATAGTCGTCGATCCTTTCGCGTGGATTGGGGATGTGAACGTCGCCCAGCGCGTCTATGGCCGCGGAACGGGCTGCCTTCTTGGAGATGCTGTTGTGGGCACGGAGTGTCTGGACCATCTGGTTCCCGACGGTGAACATCGGGTCGAGGGCCGTCATGGGATCCTGGAAGATCATGGCGATCTCGCCGCCGCGTATCTGCTGCATCTCCTGCTCGCTGGCCTCGAGAAGGTTCTTTCCCCGAAAGATCACACGCCCGCCGATTATCGCTCCGGGCGGCTCGATCAACCCCATGATCGACGCAGCCGTCACAGATTTGCCTGAGCCAGACTCGCCGACGATCGCCACCCGCTCCGACTCCTGGACGCTGAACGACACTCCGTCCACTGCACGAACGATTCCTGCGTCTGTCACAAAGACTGTGTGGAGGTCCACAACGCCCAGCAAGGCATTCGCCATCTCTGGTGGCAGCCTCCCCGGCCAGTCATCGGTGGTCACTACGGAGGTCAACTGGACCG
>QIDW01000203.1 GCA_003230435.1 Acidimicrobiia bacterium
AGACCAAGAAGTGGGCAAATGCGTCACAAGCCACCACATCCGAGGTTCAGGGTTGGTGAATCACACCGTTTCGACCAATAAACGACCAATAATTCCAATGCAGCCATAACACCGTCGAACGACGTAAACCCACACTGAGCAGGGGTTTCATCGGTGGAGCTGAGGGGATTTGAACCCCTGACCCCTTGACTGCCAGTCCAAAGGCCCCCATACCAGCCCGTCACGCCCAGTCATCCCCAGTCACCGGAACGAAGGCTCTACCAGGGTGTTTGCTCCCACGTGGTCCCAGCCCGTCCCAACCCGTCACGTCTGGTTTCCCGATTGATAGTGGACAAATAGTGGACACCAACCTGGGATGCCGGCCAATGCTGTATCTCCACCCAGCTAGAAGACGGCAAGGTAGCCGCCGTGTCTGTGACCTCAGTCCCTCAACCGGCCCAAGAAGTCGTAGTGTGGGATTTCGCGATCTTGACCCTCAATGAAACCGGCGAGGAAACAAGATGAACCCCGGATTGCTCGTCGGGTTACAAGCCAGACGAGTGGGTCTCCCTTGGTAGAGCTGACCACTGCTTAACGATGTTCAACATCATGACGCTGGGAAACGCCTGCCAACCAGTGATGGGTGGTGTGGGGGGATGACAGGCGGTTTGTCATCAGTCCGTGATCAGGATTCAGATGAGACCGGCGATGGCCTGGCCAACTTGGTAGTGGTCACGTGGATCACATTGAGCGAGCCGCTCCTCTTCGGGAGTTGGGTTGGTGAGGAAGGCGAAGCGATCTCGAACCCTCCGGAGCCACTCGTCGGTGTCGGGATCCCCGGTCAGCAGTCCGATGTCTTCGGGCGGGAAATCTTTGGGTGTGCGGCTGAACAAGTCAGCGGCCGGATCGAAAGGCCCCGACGCGATGCCCTCTTCAACGACATCGACGTACACCTTCAGGTGGGTGAGCCTGCGGATCAGTGTCTCGTCGAATGCTCCTTGTTGAGCGAACCAGGCGAGGTCGTAGAGGTCGCGTAGTAGGACGCGTCGGCGGTAGGCGGCGATCTTCTCGGCGAGCGTCTCCTCGAGGCTCATGACCGAAGCCACGACAGGCTGGAATTCGTATCCCTGATGGACCGGAAAGTCGATGGGGACAAGTCGCTCGGATGGAAGCCAGGGTGCCCGCGGGTTGATCTCGACCCGGGCATCGATAGCGGGGCTGCCGAGAGGTGTAGTGATGGCAAGGAGTCCTCGCCGGTGAGCGGTTACGACCTCGATATCGAAGCGAATCTCATGCAGTTCGACGCCATGGACAGCCTCTAAGACAATGTCGGCGACAGTCTCATCGGCCGCCGCGAAATCAAGGTCGGTTGAGAACCGGCCGAGGTTCCCAGCCCGGTACTTGCGCAATGCGGTGCCACCCTTAAAGGTCAACCCCAGATCGAAGATCCCTTGGTCACCGAGGATCTTGAGGGCGTAGTCCTGGGCCACGTCCAAGAGGGCAGGGTCCCGGCCTCCATGACGACCTTGGTAGTGACGGGCGAGGTATCCCTCGGTTATCAATCGAGGTCTCCCTCATCGGACGCAATAGGGCTGTCGACAGAGGTTTGCCCACCACCGCGGTCGGCTCCGCCGGGGTGTCCATGACGAAGCAAAGAGTCGTACACATCCCACTTCTTGTTGTATCGGCTGACTGCGTCCCTGGGCCCGAGATAGAAGGGACCTGACCCGGGAGGCGCCATGTCGCGGATGTGGTCTGCGAGCGGTGTGTGACCACCCGTCTCGACGAGATACCCCGTGCGCATCCATGCCGACCGAGGTCGCCCCTCAAGTTCTGCCACCAGCAGTCCCTGATCCACACGGGACACGGCGATGTTGAGCCACTCGTCGATGTTGGGCCAGTCCCGAAACGCACTCGGACGGACTCCGATAAGTGCCACCAACGATTCCACCCGCCAAACCGGCAGGCCCCGAACCTCGTCGGGTTCGAGACTCGCCTGGACTCTGGTCACACGGAAGCCGCGTAGGGCATGAGGAACACTGGCCGCTGGTGGGATGGAGAGAACATGCTTGGCCGGGCTGCGTGATGTCAGACGCTGGAGCCACGCCGCAGAGTCATACCCAACGGTCACCGAAAAGCCGGGACGTCGAGCCAACGTAGCTCTCACCTCAACGAAAGGATCGCCCGAACCGATAGGACCCGCCCGAGACCCAGGAGCGAACTCCCAGGTCCCCCTGGTCCGAAGCGGCAACAACCATCCGTGACGCACCAAACGCTCCGCCACCGTCGAAACCGGCAATGGCACACCGGCTCGACCAGCGAATTCGGACAGTTGTTCCCTGGTGACAACCTGGGGTTGTTCCAACTCCAACTCGGACAACACACCGGCCACACTGGCAGGAGCACTCCGGCTCTTCATTGTCACTCCATGTCGTTTCACGCCACATAATACGTACAACGACATAGAAAGCCACCATCGTGCGTCTTGAAGAACATCTCCGAAGCTCAAAACGTCCTCACAAGCCACCTCTCGGCTCCGCGTCTCTTCGCGGGAAAGGTGGTGGTCTGGGGCACCACGAGTATTGTGGCATCGATATTGCTTCCCCCCATATCTGTCGAATCTCTCCGTCGTGGAATTGTACGTGGATGAGTCCTTCGTCTCGGATGATCCGCGCCTTACCGCGTCGCTCGGTGGCGTGAACAGCAAAGAGGACCGGCTCGGGTACGAGGAGCTGGCTCGCCGCGTAGATGAGCTCGAGGGGGAGAACGCTCGCTTGCGTGGTCTGCTTGGGCTCGATCATCGCGCTCGCGGTGGACATGAGTCTGCGTGGACTCCGACGCTTCTCTCCGCGCCGTCCGACATTTCACAGGTCGACGCAACGGCGAGCGAAGCCGACAAACTGGCGCTATTGAGATCACTGTTCGGGGTGCGCACGGACGTGCACGCCATCCGATGGGAGAACGTCTCGACGGGCAGAGCAGGCTGGTCACCGGCCACTCGGGGTGGCTGGTCGCGTCGCCCGGCGACCAAGGACTATCTGCCGCTAACCGACGACGTGCTCCTTGGTCATTTACGTGGGGAGGTGACCGTGGGCATCTATCCGCTCCTGCGCGGCGACACCTGCGCCTTGATCGCATGCGACTTCGACAAGGGGTCTTGGGCGCTCGACGCTCTGGCTTATCTCGACGCCTGCCACTCCAACGGGGTTCCGGCGGTGTTGGAGCGGTCACGATCTGGCGACGGAGGCCACGTGTGGGTGCTCTTCGGCGGCCAGGTGCCGGCGTCGAAGGCCCGGGCTATGGCCGCAGCGTTGCTCCGCCAGGCGATGACGACCCGAGCAGAACTCGATCTCACCAGCTACGACCGGCTCTTTCCGTCCCAGGACTTTATGCCGAAAGCGGGGTTCGGCAATCTCATCGCGCTGCCGCTTCAGGGGGAGTGTGTCCGCCGGGGTATGACAGTGTTTCTGGATCCCGCAACCATGTCGCCCTGGCCTGATCAGTGGGCGTTCCTGTCTTCGGTGGCTCGGATGACACCTGAAGCCGTTACTTCTCTCGCCGCTTCGCTCCGCCCGGTCGACGCCGGACCGGCGCTCACTCTCGCCGATCTGGCCAAGATGGAGGGCCCGCCACCACCCAAAGTGATCAGGGCACGCCTCGGGGCGATGCTCTCGATCGAGCGCGCCGGATTGCCGCCGGCGGTGGTCGCGGCGTTGAAGCATCTCGGGTCAATCGCCAATCCGGAGTTCTATGAGAAGCAGCGGATGCGCTTCTCCACCTGGGACACACCCCGTTTCATCCGCTGCTACGGCGAGGACCTCGAGTGGCTCCACCTGCCTCGCGGCCTGACCGAGCGTGTCGGTGAGTTTGTTGGTGGGCTCGGCAGCTCGATCGACTTGATCGATGACCGCCCCGAGCATGCACCTGTCGGTCTTCGGTTTGTCGGATCGCTGCGCCCACAGCAAGCGGCGGCGGTCGCCGATCTCGTCGCCCATGATCTGGGCGTGCTGGTCGCGCCACCCGGGGCGGGCAAGAGCGTTATCGCCTGTGCGGTCGTCGCTCACCACGATGCGCCCACCCTGGTGGTGGTTGATCGCAAGGAACTCGTCGATCAATGGCGGTCACGGCTGGAGGAGCAACTCGGGCTCGATCCGTCCGAGATCGGTCAGATCGGTGGCGGCCGAGGCCAGCCAACCGGTTTGGTCGATGTCGCCATGATCCAGAGCCTGGCCCGGCGCAATGACCCGTCGATCTTCGACCCCTACGGTCTCGTCGTGGTCGACGAGTGCCACCACATTCCGGCCGTGTCGTTTGCATCATGCGTGCAGGCCGCTCGGACGCGCCGTTGGCTGGGTCTGACTGCCACCCCCTATCGGCGTGACAAGCTCGAAGCGATCATCGGATTCCAGTGCGGTCCGACCCGTCATGAGATCAAGCCTGCCGCCCTGGAAGGCATAGAGCTTGTGCGCCGTGACCTCGTTGTCCACCAGACCGCAACGGAGGTAACGGAGGATCAAGCCGCCCATATCCACAAGGTGTTCGCGGCGCTGGTCGAGGACAAGCAGCGAACAGCTCAGATCTGCGGGGATGTACACGACGCCGTTGCATTGGGGCGGACATGCTTGGTCCTCACCCAACGCATCGACCATCTCGACTCGATCGTCAACGAACTCACCGGCATGGGTGATGTGGCGTACGTGCTGAGAGGTGGGTTGGGAAAGAAGGCACGTGCCGCCGTAGGCGAAGCAATGGCCAATCGCGAGCCCGGCTCAGGGATCGTGGTCATCGCAACCGGCTCTTACCTCGGCGAAGGATTCGACTGGCCAGAACTTGACACACTGTTCCTCGCCTTCCCGCTGGCCTTCAAGGGACGTGTCGTTCAGTACGTCGGACGGCTCCTCCGAGCCCACGAAGGCAAGCACCACGTCGAGCTGCACGACTACGTCGATGTCAAGGTACCGGTGCTCGATCGGATGCACACGAAACGTCTGCCCGCCTATACCATCCTTGGCTTCGACGTGCCCAAGACCCGACGACCGATCAGCCGACCGAACCCGAGCACAGACCAGGTGCCCGATGCCTTCTGACACCGGACTCAACGAACTCATCGAGCGGATCACCGTGGACGCCTATGGCGACGAAGGCTACTGGTCCTTCCGCCAAGCCTTCGAGGACGAGATCGAGTTCCCGATACCAGCAACCCTCGCCGGCATCGAAGTCAAGGTCACCGGCATCGACTTCGACGGCAACGAACGACGAGGCATCCTCGCCATCATCCAACGAGACGACCATTCCGCCACCGTCTCCCTCCTCGACATCGAGGTGTCGACCTCCGAACATAGGGCGGCGACCCGGCTCTTTGCCGCCTACAAGCGCTGGCTCGGCATCAGCTGACGGCGGACCCTATGTGACGGCTCGCACGATATCGTTCCGTCGCGAACGGCAGGACATTGTTCCGCCTGTGGAAGTGATTGGCCCGCAGGACATCGTTCCGGTCTGGCTTCTCCTTCGATTCATCGAGCGAGAAGGCCAGGTGTCCGAGGAAGAGCTTCGCAAGGAGTCAGTTTCAGTGTCGCTTGGCGGGTGAGAGCCCGTCGGAGATCGCGGCAGCGTTGGGCCGCACCACGCCGCACCTCGTCAGTTGTCCGGTTCGGGGACTGGTGGACAACCTTCATGACCGCCTACATGCCGGGAGCTTTGAGTCAGACCTGAAGCCCTTCGTCCGCACCTGGCCGCGCCCTACAAATACGAACCCGCCACTGCTCTCGACCTGATCAGAGAGACGATCACTAGCCAATTCGAATAAGAGAGGTCCAACCGAGCTCTACCGTCACGGATGGACGGTGGGCCGGCGTTCAACATGACCGTGGTCCGATCTCGGTGACGATCGGAATTCACTCATCAGTCCCGACCCGAAACGTAGCGTGAAGACCTCAAGAGAACGGCTCGATGATCAGTGGATGTGGACAGATAGTGGACATGGTCCCAAATCCAAGAACCCCACAATCTGGAAAACTGGCATCCCACCAGGGATTATACGTGGAGCTGAGGGGATTTGAACCCCTGACCCCTTGACTGCCAGTTACCTCAGGCACCCAACATCGCCAATCGCTAGTTGACGCCTCGACCCCTAAATGTGTTATGAAACCTGACTGTTGCAGACTTGTGCGTCGTTTCGCCCGATGGTACATACCTGCCCGAACTCGGCCTCTGGGAGTCGCCGACCAAGAAAAACCAAGAAATCTTGACTCTCCGCAAAACATACAATCCCGGTTATGGGCAAGCCTGCCTGAACGGCATCACCCGCTAGCGGGAGCTGGTCTGGTCACTGTGAGTGCCTGGCGTCTGTCTAGTGACAATCCGTAATGCCGAATCTCTCCTGATCTGGGTATTCGCGCTATGTCGTTCCTGCGAGTGTTGTCGAGTGATAGAGAGATCTCCATAGTTCCGTTAGAAGTTCTGTTAGAAGTTCGGGCCAACATGCCCGTTGCCCTGTAAGCCCCGCGAAGCCTCCCGACGAGACGCCTGATGACGTGGGCTGGGCACCCCAAGAAGTTGTTGACTTCCTTAGGAAGAAGCTTTCCAATATCCTGGAACGGTTGAAGGCCTGGAGAGGAATGGACTCGCCCACCAGGACGACCCTTCGGTGCGTGAAAGTTCTCCAATCGGCTGGCCCACCCAACTTACTGAACTCGAATTTGGATGACCTCGAAAATTCAGGGAGATTGTGGGGCGAGCGAAAGTGACCGATATACGCCTGGTTAGATGATTGTGAGAGTCTTCCCAGAAGTGAGACGCCCAACAACTGCGGACTCCGGAACCGATTGGAGATAGCCGTCAGCCGAATCAGCGGGCAACGCCACCAACAGGCCCCCTGAAGTCTGGGCATCGACTAACAAGCGCAGCCTGTCGATATCAACACTCGAATCGACGACCGGCTCCAGGAACTCGAAGTTCCGCTGTGAACCACCAGCCCACATGCCCGAAGCCAGCAGATCCGCGACGCCTTGGATGATCGGCACCTGGTCGAACTTGATCTCGGCGCCGACATTCGACGCCACGCACATCTCACGTAGATGGCCCAGGAGCCCGAAGCCGGTCACGTCGGTGGCTGCGTGAGCTTTGTTCTCATGCAGAGCAGCACCAGCGACCGCATTGAGAGTGGACATCACGTCAATAGCCTCCTCAGCGAGGTCCGGAGGACACTTCTCTCGTTTGATTGCCGTGGTGAGAATCCCGACTCCCAAAGGCTTGGTGAGGATGAGGACATCATCGGGCTGGCCACCGCTGTTGGCTATCAAGCGATCTGACATGGCAACACCGGTCACTGCGAACCCATAGGTCGGCTCGGGACTGTCGATCGAGTGACCCCCGACCACCGTGCACCCCGCCTCCACCATCACATCCATCCCTCCGGCGATAACCTCACTTGCCATCTCGAAAGGCAACTTGTCCCGGGGCCATGCCAGGTATTGCAGGGCAGTAAGAGGGGTGGCACCCATCGCATAGATATCACTTAGGGCATTCGCTGCGGCGACCCGGCCCCAGTCGACGGGGTCGTCCACGACCGGGGTGAAGATGTCAACCGTCTGCACCAGGGCGCGACCATCCCCCAGCGAGTAGACGCCGGCGTCATCGCCCGTCCCCATCCCAATCAGAAGATCGGGGTGGGAAGCGGCGGAATGGTTTTGCACGGGACCCAGAACCTGAGCCAGCTCGGCAGGACCGAGCTTGCAAGCTCAGCCAGACCCGTGGCTATACCTGGTCAGACGATTGTCACTCACGAGTGAGGAGGTTAGGGCATGGCTCAGAGTTGGCAGAGCCGCCTGGCGTTTGGAAAGAGAGCACCGGCGACTACCGAGATCTGGTCCCCTCCGCCGCGGTCCCACGCCTACCACTTGCAGTCACCGGCGGAGATAGCCAGCTGACGCCTCTGAGGATCAGAGAAGACACTTCTAGACTGATTTCGCGCATCCGATCACTTGTTACGACAGGAACTCTCACGCTGGCGTTGGTCAGGAAGGTCCACCTCAATGATCTATTGCCACCAAATACACCCGAATCCTTACTCGGACGCCTCGTAGGTCGGCTCCCAGACCCGGGAGCGAATGAGCTCCTCGATGTTGTCGGGCTCGGATACGGCCGCCGTTCCATCCTGGAAGGCGACTTCTGCCACGGCACAAGCAATTTCAACGGAGACTTCTCGGATCTCTTTGAGGGGTGGGTAGATCGAGCCAACGCTGAGCGTCTCGCTTCGAACCGCGTTCGCGAGGGCCTTTGCGGCTGCGAGGAACATTTTGTCGGTGACTCTGGTCGCGGCGGTGGCGACCACCGCCAAGCCAACTCCGGGGAATATGTAGGCGTTGTTGGACTGGCCGGGCACAAACGTGTCTCCGTCATACTCGACGGGGTCGAATGGGCTGCCGCTGGCGAAAATTGCCCGGCCATCTGTCCATCGATAGGCCTCTTCGGCGCTGCATTCTGCGTTGGCTGTCGGGTTTGAAAGCGCGAAAACGATGGGACGCTGGTTGATGTCGGCCATTGATCTCAGAACATCCTGGGTGAATGTACCGGCAGCGCCGGTGGCGCCAATGAGAGCAGATGGCCGCAGTTCATTAATGGCGGAAATCAGGTCCATCGGAGGATGCTCGTGGGCGTAACCGAGCTTATGTTGCGCGAGATCGGCACGACCTGCCACGACCAACCCTGTGCTATCGACGAACCAGAGACTGCGCCTGGCTTCCATCTCCGGAACGCCCGAAGCGGCAAGCTGTTTTACGATCAAATCTGCAATCCCGGTCGCAGCTGACCCTGCACCCACGAACAAAATGGTCTGCTGTGAGAGGGGCTGCCCGGTGATGCGAGAGGCAGCCACCAGTCCGCCTAGTGTCACCGCGGCCGTTCCCTGGATATCGTCGTTGAATGACAGCACGCGATCTCGGTATGCGTTGAGGTGTGCAAAGGCGTTCTCGGTGGCGAAATCCTCGAATTGGATCAGAGCTCTGGGAAAAGCCACCTGGACGGCCTCAACGAACTCCTCAACCAACTCGAAGTAGTCGGTGCCCCGTAGTCGAGTCTGATTGAGGCCCAGGTACAGGGGATCCTCTCGCAGCTCGTTGTTGTTGGTTCCGACGTCGAGCATTACGGGCAAGGTTTGGTTGGGATTTAGACCGGCGCAGGCGGTGTAGAGGGCGAGTTTGCCGATGGGGATGCTCATTCCGTTGGCCCCGAGATCGCCGAGACCGAGAATACGCTCACCGTCGGTGACAACAATCACCTGCACCTCTGGTTCGGGCCAGTTGCCGAGGACGTCAGCGACTCTGCCCCGGTCTTCCGATGTCACATACAGACCACGCGGCCGGCGAAAGATGCGGGCGAACTCACTGCTGGCGAGGCCCACAGTCGGCGTGTAGATGATCGGCATCATCTCGTCGATGTTTTCGATGACCAACCGATAGAAGAGCCTCTCATTGCGGTCCTGGAGCTCCCTTAGAAACACATAGCGGCCCAGATCGGTCGTTTCTTTCCGATAGTTGCCCAGAGCCCGTTCTGCCTGATCATCCTGACTGGAGATCCGTGGCGGTAAGAGCCCCCTAAGTCCGAGAGCATCTCGTTCCTCCGCGGTGAAGGCTGTGCTCTTGTTGCGGGCCGGATCACGCAGCAAGCCCATCGATGCCTTGTCTTGATCATGGTCGCCGTTTGTCAGATGCTGGGTCACTTCGTGCTCCTACCGAGCCGACAAATCATGCTGATCCTTTGCCGGCATCTCTTGCTTGGCGGGCGCGCTCACGTTGTTGCTCCATGAGCAGCTCAAAACCTTCGTCGTCAATGTCAATTCCTCTCTCGGCCAGGATCTCTTCGGTCATCTCGCGTGAAATCCGTATGTGTCGTGAAGCTTGAATACTGTGGAGCCGGGCAGAATCTGTCCTACATGGAGCCGTGATAATTCTCGGTCCAGCAAGCGGTGCCCCGTTTCGAGGGTTTTGCGAAAACTCTGCTCCTCGGCTGCCGCCATCGTGCGGATCTCTTCCTCATTCCCGGCCAGCTCGGGATAACCGTCCTTCATGACCTTCACGGTCGCACCGATGAGTGTTGGCATGATTGGGTCTTGCACGCCGAGTCGGAAAGCGTGTTGTGTCACAGCGCGAATGAGACGTCGAACGACGTGACCGCGACCCTGATTGGAGGGCACCACATGGTCCGACAGCAGAAATGTGACGGCGCGCCCATGGTCAGCGAGCTTACGAAGACTGATATCGGATAGGGGTGTGGCCCCGTAGCGGACGCCTGAGGCGTTCTCAGCAGCGGCGAGGATTTCCCTCATGGTATCAATCTCAAAGACAGATCCGACACCTTGGACGAGGGCAGCAACCCGAGCGAGACCGGCCCCGGTGTCGATGTTCTTCACAGGTAGCTCTCCTATGACGTGATAGGGCTCATCCTGGACTTGTTCCATGAAGACGAGATTCCAGAACTCGACGAACCGCTCCTCATCGATGACCGGGCCTCCGTCGGGCCCGAACTCGGCACCCTTGTCGTAGAAGATTTCTGATGATGGACCGGCAGGACCTGGAGTACCCATCTGCCAGAAGTTCTCCCTGCCTCGGACCTGGATCCGTTCCGCCGGAACGCCCACCGTGTCAACCCAAACTTGGCGGGCCTCGTCATCTGTTTCGTGCACTGTATACCAGAGACGGTCTGGATCAAGCTCGAGGACTTCGGTGATGTACTCATATGCCCATGGGATCGCTTTCACCCTTGTAGTAGTCCCCAAAGCTGAAGTTTCCCAACATTTCAAAGAAGGTGAGGTGGCGTTTCGTCCGACCGACCTGGTCGATGTCTATGGCTCTGAAACATTTCTGCACACTCACCGCGCGTTTCCACGGCGATTCCTCCAAACCCATCATGTAAGTCTTGAAAGGCACCATGCCGGCATTTGTCAGCAGGATCGTTGGGTCGGACGGGATCAAGGACGCAGAAGCGACGTGGGTGTGACCCCTTGCAGTGAAGAACTCGATAAAGGATCTACGGATCTGCTGACTGTCCACTAATGCCGGGAACCCTAGGGCTACGTATCTGGCCCTTTTCGCTTGTAAACAGCGACGGCGCTTCCCGATAGCGGAGAAGGCTGTCTGAAGGGCAGCTTTTGATCAGCCGCCGGACCGACCACCTAGTTCGTTATCGAGGAGAAAAAGGGCTCCCGACTGCCCCTCCGCAAGACGAAGGCGATCAGCAATTGCACTCACGGTCGCTTCTTCCTCGATCTGTTCGGTGATGAACCCCTGGAGGAAAGGGATACTCGAGATGTCGTCGGCTTGTTCTGCGGCCCGATATAGCTGGTGGATCGCCTCGGTAACAGCCTTTTCTTGAACCAAAGCGGACTCGAACGCATCGAGCGGACTGCCGAAGCTCGCAGTTGGGGCCGGCACTTGCCCAATCGTCGCTTCACCTCCCCGATCGAGGATGAAGTCGAGAAACATAACCGCATGAGTGCGCTCCTCGGTTGCTTGCTGCCGCATCCAACTCGCCATCCCGTTGAGATTCTGCGTGGCGAACCAGGCTGAGATCTGGAGATATGAGTTGGCTGCCTCCAGCTCCATCGTCAATTGGCTGTTGAACGCAGCCTCTAAGTCCTTTGGCATTTTCATTGGTCCTCCTTTTCGAGATGTTCGAGCATAGGTGAGGTCTGACGGCCTCCTGGCCAATGCCGGTACTTGATATCCGGAGCCTCGACATCTGGATTCCGTTGTGGCGCAACGGTTGGCGGCGACATGGCCGGTACTACCCTCGCTCAGCATGACGAAACGCGCGGTTGGCGAGTCCTGTTGGAGAAAACCAAGGATTTTTCCACGGAAACGGAGACACTGAAATGACAGACGAAGATCGACTTTCTGGGCTAACCGAACTCCTCATGGAGACCGGCCACAACCACCATCAAGCCTTCCTAGCCTCCGGCGGAGCAGACCCAGAGTGGCCGATGTGGTATTCGCAGTATCTGGAGGGGAGGATCGATTCGTTCCTCGATGTCAATCCAACACGATCGAAGATCATCCAATGTCTACTCAACGCCGACGAAGCCCACTCCTCTCATGGTGCCGACCAGCCCTGGCCGGCGTTTTACGCGAACTACATGGGCTCCCTTGGTGAAGACGGGCTCCATAACTCTGACAAGCCAACCGGAAACTGACGTCAGGGGGAGCCACGGCTCTCCCCATGGCCCCCTTGGTGACTCCGCTGGCGAAAGTGGTGCAATACACGTGGACACTCGAATACTGCGGGCAACTCCTGATGCCATAACAACCATCGAGAGTGCGTCTGATGTGGGCACCTCCCCCGAAACTCGCTGGGAATGGGTCGACGTGTTGGTTGGTGACGGTGATGACGTCTTGGCCGAGGACCTCTCAACTGCTCTGGGACTGGACTCTCTTGCCTTCCACGACGCCCTACACGACTTCGATCTCCCCAAGGTCGACGATCTCGGAAGTCAGATCGTCGTCGTCCTTCATGGACTCCACCCAGATCAGATCGCAACTTGTTCCGTCAGCTGTTTCCTCTCTGAAAAACGATTGGTGACGATTCGTCGCCAGCCGTCTGCTTCATTGGATGCGCTCCATAACGCATTACCCGACAGGTCGGGCGAGGTCGTTGAAAGTGCCGCTGATCTTCTTGCGATGATCGCGGACACGTTTGGTCGCCGGCATCTGTCAATACTCGCCGCTTTCGAGGATCGTGTTGAGGGTCTGGTCGATTCTGCGCTGGCTGCTGACTCCGAAGTGATCAGCCAGGTGACTGCGATCCGCAAGGATCTCGCAGTGATCGCTCACACCGCGAGGCCCCAGCGGGAGACGCTCGATCAGCTCCGTGTCTCCAGATCTCCGCTGATATCAAACGCAGCCAAACGTCGCCTGTCCGATGCGTTTGACGTCAGTCAGCGGGTCGTACACGAGGTCGAGGCGGCTCAAGAATCGTTGAGAGAGATTCTGGAGGGTTATCGGGGCGCGGAGGCGGCGAAGGCAACTGACGTGACCCGCGTCCTAACCTTGGTTGCGGCGCTGTTCTTGCCCATCACGTTCATCACCGGTTTCTACGCGATGACCCTCCCCAATCTGCCATTCGGATCCGCTCCATGGGGATGGGTCCTTGTCACCGTCTTGATACTGATCATCACGGCCCTGTCTATTCGGCTCTTCATGTCCAAGGGATGGATACGTCGGCCCATGAAATTCAAGTCCGCTGAGGTGAAAGGGCTGAGCGACGCGATCCGAGCACCTGTGCAGGTCGCGGACTCCGCCTGGCAAGCCAGCTCTAGATCCGTCGACACCTCTGGATCGGCTCAAGTCGAATGAAGGCTCGACCAGCGCCGGATATTGCAAAGTACAGTTGGCCGGACCGCGATGAGTGAGCACGGATTTGGATGAAACAGAGTGGCGTGTCGCCATCGATGAGCTCCGTCACGCATTAGGTAGCGAAAAAGCAGGTAGTGACCAGTTCGATGTCATCGACCTTGTTCTCCCGATGGCAGGTGGCGGGATCGAGGTGATGATTGGATTCGATGAGTCCCACTTGCCTTCCAAGACAACGGGTTGGCTTCTTGCATTGCAGGACAAGATCACGATTCGGTCCAATTACCAACAGGAGGTTGTGGGTATTTACATCTCGGCCCATCGGATTCCTACGGATATGCTGGCTGAGGCACTGGGGCGTATGCGAGGAAACGATGTGATTCCGCTCACCCTGCAACAGGCCAGGACAGTTGCGGCCCAACAAGGAGATCTAATCGAGATTCTGGGCCCAATCCGCGAACTCGTCGAAGTCGCAGCAAGCAGACCGGAAGACGATCTGGGTAACGCTGCTGATGCGCTCCTCGACCAGATTGAAGTCCTGGTCGAGCATTACGAGGCATGAGCGCTCAGGAACATCGCAGCCAGTACGCGACGCCGGCATGAAAGCAGCAGAACTGCTGGTCAATGCCCTGGAGGCTGAGGGAGTCGAGTACGTGTTCGGTCTTCCAGGCGAAGAGAACCTGGAATTTCTCGAGGCACTTCGGGGTCATCCGAAAATTCAGACGGTGCTGGTGCGACAGGAACAGGCTGCCGGCTTCATGGCGGCGACGTACGAACGTTTGACCGGGAAGATCGCTGTGGCGTACTCGACACTCGGCGCAGGCGCAACCAACCTGGTCACCTCGGTGGCTCACGCCAGCCTCGGAGGCTTCCCGGTGCTGTTCATAACCGGGCAGAAGCCAATCAGAGAGAACCGACAGGGTCTATACCAGCTGCTGGATGTGACCGGCCTCATGCGGCCCATTACGAAATCAGCTCGAACGATTGAGAGCGGAGCCGAAGTTGCGCACATGGTGCACGATGCGTTTCGTACCATGCGCGAAGGGCGGCCCGGACCCGTTCACCTCGAGTTGCCTCAAGATATTGCAGCAGAAGAGACCGATGGACACCTTTCCCCGGCCCGGCATGGAGCCACCCCCGTCGCTACTGAGGCCTCTCTCGATGCGGCCGCTGAAGCTATAGCCAATGCCAAGTCGCCACTGATCATGTTGGGTGCAGCGGCCGAACGGCACGGAGTACCCGAAGCAGTTCGATCACTCGTGGCCACAACGAAAATCCCCTTCTGCAGCACGTGGATGGGAAAAGGCGTCGGCGACGAGCGATCCGACGAGTTCGTAGGAACGCTCACATCTCCCGGTCTCGACTATGTAGGAGCTGCTGTCTTGGCGGCCGATCTTGTTCTGAACGTTGGGCACGACATCGCTGAGAAAGCACCGTTCGTGATGTCACGTGAACGATCGCAACTCGTGATTCACGTCAACACATTCCCCGCTCACGGAGACGCCATCTACTTTCCCCAGCTGCAAGTTGTCGGCGAGGTCTCCCATTCACTGTGGCGGCTGGAGGATCGATTTCACGGAACGTCGCGTGCCGATCACACGTTCAGCCTCGAGATGGCTCGGAAGATGCGCGATTCGATTGAGCGATCGAGTGATGACCCGGGAACCGGGCCGATCCGCCCCCAATTCGTGGTTGCCCGGGTACGAGAGGCTTTGGCAGACGACGCTGTCGTCACTCTCGACAACGGGGTTCATAAGCTCTGGTTCACCCGTAATTTTCCGGTATACACGCCACGGACGCACATAGTCGACACCGCGCTCGGCTCCATGGGGACCGGATTGCCGGCCGCCATAGCCGCAGCGCTGGTCGAGCCGGATCGCCAGGTCGTCGCCGTCGTCGGAGACGGTGGATTTCTGATGAACGTCCAAGAACTGGAGACCGCAGTTCGGCTGCGCCTGAACCTGGCCGTTGTCATTCTGAACGATTCAGGGTTGGGCATGATCAGGATGAAACAGAAAGCCGACGGATACCAAGCATTCAATGTTGATTTCGACAATCCCGACTTCTCGGTCTTGACGCAAGCGTTCGGCGGCAACGGACACAGGATCCTCGACCCGGCCACGATTACACCAACCCTGCGCTCGGCGTTGAATGGCGGAGGTGTGCACGTGATCGATATTCCAATCGACTACTCCGAGAACAGGGCCCTGGTTGAAGAGATGAGAATGGCAGTCTCGCCCGCCAAGGGATGAGCCACGGCATGATTTCGGCCCGAGGTCCGTTGTTCCTCAGCGACATGTTCGAATCGGATGAGATCCGGTCCTTATTCGAGGCTCCGGCGATGCTCCGGCGTTATCTCGAGATCGAGGTGGCGGTAGCGGAAGTCGAGGGTTCGCTGGGGTTGATACCTGAGGATGCAGCCAAAGCTCTGGCTAACGAACTCACCGTGGACGCAATAGACATGGACCGGTTTCATCAGGATGTCGAGAACACTGGATTCCCGATTGTCCCTTTGTTGCGACAGGTCGTCGATCTGGTTTCCGAGGAATCCGCCCAGGTCGTTCATTGGGGTGCGACAACCCAGGACATCATGGACACTGCATTGGTGTTGCAGATGCGAGAGGCGCTCCGCCTCTTCCGCGTGAGCATCTCCCGGCTGAGAGAGATTCTCGCCGATCATGCCGACACACATAGGTCGAGTGTCATGCTGGGGAGAAGCCAACTCCAGCACGCGCTGCCAACAACGTTTGGACTGAAGGCTGCCGTCTGGCTCTCGATGTTCCAGCGTCATGCCGTGCGACTTACCCAACTCGAAGAGCGGCTCTACGTGGTGCAGTTCGGAGGTGCAGTCGGGACGCTCGCTGCGCTCGGCACCACCGGCGTCGCCGTTCGCGACGCTTTAGCTGCAAGACTCGAGTTGGGTGTGTCTCCCACAGCCTGGCACGCGACACGTGACTCACTCGCTGAGGTGGTCTCCTATCTTGCCAATCTCACCGCCAGCCTCGGCAAGATCGGTCAAGACATCCTCCTGCTGGCGCAATCCGATGTCGGTGAAGTGCGGGAGCGTTCGACGCCGGGCCGAGGCGTCAGCAGCACCATGCCTCAAAAACGCAATCCGATCTCTGCGCAACAAATCACCGTGATCGCCTCGAGCGTGGCCGATCTATCAGGCGCCATGTTCCGAGCCAGCGTCCACGATCACGAACGAGCGTCGGGAAACTGGATGAAGGAGTGGACTGTGGTACCTGAGGCCTTCGTTCTGACTGGGAAGGCCCTCGATCTGACGATCGACTTGCTGGAAGGTCTTGAAGTCGATATCGACCGTATGCGCTCCAATGTGGAAGCGGACGAATTCATCATGGCTGAAGCGGTGATGATGGCCCTCGCCCCTCACACGGGACGGGACCGAGCATACGAAATGATCGCCGCTGCCGTTGAGACGGCTGTTGACAGCAACAAGTCGTTTCGCAGCGCGCTAGCGGAGATTTCCGAGGTCACTGATCATCTTTCCGACGATGAGATCGAACACATTCTGGCTCCTCACAATTATCTGGGGTCAAGCAGCGAGCTGATTGATCAGACACTGGCAGGCGAGAAGCCGTCGCAAGAAGAAGTGCCGGGGAGGGAACCACGTTGATCGAGAGGTCGAAATGAGAGCGGTTCTGGTAGCGGCCTCGCATTTGGGTCGTCGGTCGGGCAACAGTGTGACCGCTCTTCGATGGCAAGCGATCCTCCAAGACCTGGGATGGGACACCTCGCTGCACAGCCAGTTCAACGGTGAGTCAGCCGATCTGATGATTGCGTTGAACGCTTACCGGAGCGCAGAATCGATTCGCAGATTTCGAGACCGATACCCTGATAGGCCTCTGATAGTTGCGTTGACAGGGACCGACCTCTATCGCTTTCTCGAATCCGACAGAGAGAAGACGACTGCTGCCATCGCTGCGGCGGATCGTCTGGTGGTGCTGAACAACCTTTCTTCACGTATGTTGGCTAGCGATCAGGGCGACAAGTGCTTTGTGATTCTGGAGTCTGCGGATCCTCTGGCAGCAGAACGTAAACCTCTGACCCGTCACTTCGACGTCTGTGTGGTGGGACATCTTCGTGAAGAGAAAGACCCACTTTTGGCTGCCAGGGCGGTCCGCGACTTGCCCTCCTCGAGTCGAATACGTGTGCGTCACTATGGACGCGCCCATACCAAGGAATGGAACGTGCTCGCACAAAAGGAGATGGAGGAAAACCCGCGATACACGTGGTTTGGCGAGGTTTCCCACTGGCGAATCAGGCGCGCTCTATCCACGAGCAGACTCATGGTGGTGAGTTCCATCATGGAAGGTGGCCCAAACTGTTTGTCCGAGGCAATAGCTGCGGGGTTGCCGGCGGTTACCACCGACATCGACGGTTGCGTCGGCATGCTCGGTGAAACCTATCCGGGGTATTTTCCCGTCGGAGATAGCGAGGCACTGACCGATCTTCTCCTGCGGGCCGAGCAAGACTCGGCCTACCTATCCGAGTTGGAGCAAGCCGTGGCGGTCATCGCCCCCCAATTCACACGAGAGCTAGAACGCAGACGTTGGGCCAAACTGCTCAACGGTCTACCCGGCTCCAAATCTCCTCATGATTGAGATTGACGCCTCAACCGAGTTCAGCGATGACGCCTATAGCGAGATCACTGCCCTCCGCTACAGCACTGTGGAAGGTCGCATGTCCGGGTTTGCCATGCGGGCAGCACCCTGGATCTGGCAGTATTTTGATCAGGCGGATATTCCGCCAGATCACCGACGCCTGCTCGATGTGGGATGCGGAACCGGAGATCTAGCAGCATACCTGCTCGATCGAGGCGTTGAGTTAACCGGTCTGGATCGATCTCCTCACATGCTCGAACACGCTGCGAAGAAGAACGGGGAGTATGTGCGGTCCGGCCGCGCCATGTTCATCGAAGCTGATGCGAGCGACTTTCGCCTCCCAGAAGAGTTCGGGATGGCGGTGAGCACGTTCAACACTCTGAATCATTTGGCAGACTTCGAAGCCGTGGAAAAGTGTCTGGCGTCGGTTTCAAGAGCTCTTGTACCTGGTGCGAGTTTTCTGTTTGATATCAACACTCGGCGCGGGCTGGAGAGCACTGTGGGTACGAACGTTGTGATCGATACGGACGAGGAGATCATCTTCAGAAAGAGAATCCGCTTCGAAAACAGGGTGATCCTCTACGCAACCGGGTGCTTTCTCCATGATGGGCGCTGGCATCGTTACAGGGAAACCATCGCAAAGATATTCATCTCGACGACCGAACTGAGGCGAGCGTTGCTGAAGGCCGGGTTTGAGTCGGTTGTCTTCACAGCTGAGGACTTCAGAACAGAGATCGATGATCCCGAGGCCGAAGAAATAGCTCGAGTGGTGGCCACAAAGGAAAAAATGTGAGGTGGGATCAATGACTTCGTATCGAGAATTAGAACCGTTGGCCAGCCAGACGTCACCAGCTGCGGTGAGTGACGTGCTGCTCCGGATGGGATTCAGCTACCAGCACGACATGCACGGGGTGTTTCAGCAGACGCCGGGTCTACCAATGTTCGGTCAGGCGGTCACGCTCCGCTCCCTGCCCACTCGTCCGGACATGATTGAGGATCTTCGGACCGAGGCCCAAGGCGATCGGCTGCAAATGCCGTTTGATAAGGCCATGGAGGCAACCGTCGAAGGCAAAGTACTCGTCATTGACTCGTCCGGTCGTTCAGAGGTCACGGTTGGAGGCGGAACCAAATTCTCACGGCTAATGGCGACCGGTGCGGCCGGACTGGTCACCGACGGCTCGATCCGCGACAAAGGAGAGGTCATCCATTACGGATATCCTGTCTACTCCCACGGTTTCTCGCCACGATCCGGCACCACTCATACTCTCTATCCACATGACTTCAACCTGCCGATCAATTGCGGTGGTGCGTTGGTCAGACCCGGTGATTATCTGATCGGCGACGAGACAGGGCTGGTCGTGATACCCGAGAACGTGGTGTCGGAGGTGTTGGAGGCCGCTGTTCTCAAGGAGCAGCTCGACGCTTTTGCAGCCAAGAACATGGCCGAGAATGATGCCCCAGCCGGCCGGTACTTTCCGCCGGATGAGGAGACGATTAGTGAGTTCGCGGCGTCGATCGGTGTGTCTCGAGCTGACCTTCCCTTCTGATGGGGTCCGGGTCCGATTGGAGCTCAATCCGGATGAATGTCGCCGACACGATCGGTAGAACGCCGTTGGTGCAGCTACAGAACGTGGTCGGCGAGATCGAGGCCACCGTGGCGGCCAAACTCGAGTACTTCAACCCCGGCGGAAGCATCAAAGATCGGGCCGCCCTGGCCATGATCACCGCCGCTGAGGATGACGGGAAGCTCAAACCAGGGGGAACCCTGGTGGAGGCCACGAGTGGGAACACTGGATATGCGGTCGCGATGCTCGCGGCAGCCCGCGGCTATCGGGCAATAATCGTGTGCAACGAGACGCTTCCCGAGGAGAAACAGGCGGTCCTTCGTGCTTACGGTGCGACCATTGTCTTTGTGCCGGCAGATGCCGAGATGGACTCTCCCGATCACTACCTCAACACGGCGATGCGTATCGCCAACGAAAGCGACAGCGCTGTCTTCTGCAACCAATCCTTTAACCCGGCCAACCCCGCAATCCATTACCGCACCACAGGTCCTGAGATTTGGGAGCAGGCGGGGGGACGTGTCACAGCTCTGGTGGCTACGGCAGGGACAGGCGGCACGATCAGCGGAGTTGGAAAATACTTGAAGGAGCAAAACCCAGACATTGCGGTGGTCATCGCCGACCCCAAGGGCTCTATTTACAAGGAGTATGTGGAATCAGGAAATATCGCTGAGCCTTCGGTCTACCTGGTCGAAGCGGCAGGCCAGAACGAGTCTTTCATCCCGGATGCCTTCGATCCCAACGTCGTTGATCGGGTTGTGGCCGTAAGTGACGCCGATTCGTTTTCTATGGCTCGCCGTCTCGCCAAAGAGGAAGGCATCTTCTGTGGCATCAGTAGTGGCACCAGCGTCAAGGCAGCCCTATCGGTAGCCGAGGATATGGGGGCAGATGACTTCGTCGTGGCGATCGTTCCCGACGCTGGAGACAGGTACCTGACTCGCCTCTACTCAGACGATTGGCTACGAGACAACCTTCCCGATGTCGAGGGCGTATAGCCAGGTCCTGGCCCCTGTTCTGCCGGCTACCGTCACGCGGCCAGCAACTGTGTGATCATTCCCTCCAGGTCATCGGAATCTGCTTGGAAACCGTTGAAGCGAACATGTCGCCTGCGGTCGATGAGAACGGTCCAAGGGGTTCCGCCGGTCCGGTAACGCTGCATAACCAGCGAGAGCCGGCCGTCCGGGCCTGTGTCGTGCCCAAACGGAATATCGAGCTCGTAGCGATCGGCCACCTTCTTTGCGCCTTCCAGCGTGTTGACTTCGAAGCCTTCGAACACGGTCTGGATGGCGACGAAAGCCACATCCCCGTCCGGGAAACTGTCTTTGACGTCAAGAAGCGTGGGAAAGCCGTGGGAGTGACAACCGGGACACCACGACTGGAAGCAATACAGATAGATGACTCCGGCCTCCACATCTTCCAAGTCGAGAGCAGTTCGGCCGTTCGGCAGGTTGAACCACTGGGTAACACCCCATTCTGGGGCTGGTTCGCTGGCGATTCCGTAGCGTCGACGGCCCTGCACCGTCATCGTCGCCGTCCAGTTGCCGTCCAGTAGAGGAGCTGAAACGTCGACTTCGATCCTTGAATCGTTGCTTTCATCAGCACTTGGTCCCCTGTGTTGCTGACGTCTGGGCTGGAGCCATTGAGCGTGATGTTACCGAGGAAGATCCAAGTAGGGTCCCGTTCACCAACCCACCATGACTGCGTGTCGAAAGGAAACCCAGTGAACGAGATAATCATGTATGGAGCCGATTGGTGCTCCGATTGCCGTCGTGCCAAGGCCTTCTTGGAGGAGAGCGGCGTCGACTATGAGTATCGAGACACGGTTCTCGACGAATCTGCTGTTGATACCGTCGAGATGCTCAACGAGGGACGGCGTGTCATACCGACGTTCCAGATCGCCGGCCAAACGTACACAAACCCCGATAACGGGACTCTGGCGTCGGTGTTGGGAGTCAACCCGCAGGGTCGAGTCGTCATGTATGGAGCTGACTGGTGTCCGGACTGCCGCCGGGCCAAGGCCTACCTGAACGAACACAACATCCACTTTCAATTCATTGACGTGGACGAGGTGGAGTGGGCAACGGCGGAGATCCAGGCTCTCAACAATGGCAAGCGGACCATCCCCACGATCCTCATCGATGACACCGTCTTCGTCAATCCGGACAACCCGACCCTGAAAGAAGCCCTAGGGATCGGAGAGGAGACGGTCACCAAGCTCTACGACTCCATCGTCATTGGTGCTGGACCCGCAGGTTTGACCGCTGCTATCTACATGCAGCGGGCAAAGCACGACACCCTGGTGCTCGACAAGATGAATGTGGGAGGCAATACCTTCCTGACCTCGAGGATCGAGAATTACCCCGGTTTCACCGAGATCTCCGGCCCGGACCTCATGGAGAAGATGTCGGACCAGGCCGAGACCTACGGGGCAACCATCAAACAAGGAGTCGAAGTCCAGGGTCTAGAACGTGTCAACGGCTCGTTCAGACTCGCTACCAATTCGGGAGATTTCCTGGCGAGAACCGTCATCGTGGCCGTTGGATCCCAATATCAGACGCTCGACATCCCAGGTGAGGACGAGCTGCTAGGGATCGGAGTCCACTTCTGCGCGGCATGCGACGCCCCTTTCTACAAGGACAAAGACCTGATCGTGGTTGGCGGAGGCAATAGCGCACTCGAAGAGGGGATCTATCTGACGAACTTCGCCGAGCACGTCACCTTCGTGTCAAAGAAGCCTGACTTCACGGCCGAGCCCATCTTTACCGAGAAGCTGGCAACCCTCCAAAACGTAACGACAGTGATGAACCAATCCAGTGAAGAGTTCGTGGCTAACGACGACGGCAGTTTCCGGGCGTTACGCGTTCGCGACAACGAGACCGGGGAGGTCCAGGAGATAGAGGCCGACGGAGCCTTTGTGTTCGTCGGGCTGACTCCGAACACCTCGTTCCTGGCCGGCACCGTTGATCTGGACGATCGCGGCTATGTCGAAGTAGCACCGGGGTCAGTCGAGACGAGCATGGCCGGCGTATTCGCGGCAGGCGACAGCCGCAAAGGCGCCATCGCCCAGGTTGCCGCGGCCACCGGCGAGGGCGTGCTGGCCAGTTTCGCCGCAGGTGAATACATCCGTCACTCATGAGCTTTTTGCCAATTGTCTGTTTAAGGTCGAGCGAGAGATGAGTTCATCAGAGCCAATGACGGTGTTTCTTGGGAAGTGGACTTACTCCAGAGTGGAGACAGAGATGTCGGCCACCATCGACGACAGAGGACTAACTGTCGAAGGTCGTGATATGGGGATCGGAGTAGTCGAGATCTGGGACGATCCCGTATACGAATACTCGGTAACCGTAGGAGCGGTCCACCTAGACGGTGTGTTGAGCGCCCTCCGCACCAAAATGGGAGACACTCCACCTACAGGCGAGCAGACCGAGAACCGCGACCGGCTCATCCTCGACTACCTCAAGGAAGCCTTCTCCAAAGGAACATTCCACAACAGCACCGACTACAGGCAATGGCTCGAAACCAACGACCTGCCCAACGATAGGGGTACTACCCCACCCGGTTAGCCACCCGTCCTGATTCGATGAAAGGTCAATCGAATTCAAGGTCGCTGAGCGTGTAAATCGGTGAGTCGGATCGATATCAAATCAGGGCTCGATCCTGGTGGCCGGCATGAAGGCTGCCCACGCGAACCAGAACGTGTCGAGGTGCTCCAGCGACCGGAGCTGTTCCCCATCTCGAGGGCCGGCAACGGCGCGTCCGAGGAAGCTCCATGTGGTGCCACCCTGATCCTCCCAACCTTTCAGAGTCTTCCGAAAGGCCAAAGGGTCTCCACTGATCGCGGCGCGAAAAACCATTGCCTGGCCGACATCGCGGCCGGCTGCCACTTCCGCGCCATCCAGCGCCGACGCAAGACCACCCGTGTGGAAAACGACGACTGGCTCATTGTCAAGCGTCACGTGGAATACGCCGCGCTGAGCCAGATTTTCCAGCGGTATTGCTAACGAGTCGGTTTCCCCACGAATACCGATGACGCGTGTCTTGGCTAGAAGCCGGTCGTCTATAGGCCCCCTGAACAGAAAAGGACTGGTCTGCACGTCGTCAT
>QIDW01000054.1 GCA_003230435.1 Acidimicrobiia bacterium
AGCCCACCGCGGTGATAGGTGTCGATGAAGTTGAGACCGGCTGCGGCAACTTCAACAACAACCTCTCCCACTCCGGGAGTCGGGTCGGCGACATCAGCGAGGACCAACTTCTCGGGGCCTCCGCCCTCGTTTACGACGATCGCCTTCACGGGCGCTCAACCTTCCATCCTCTGGCACGCATCTCGTTCGCCAGCATCTCATCTGACAGGTAGGACAAGTCGAGCGTGTCACGTTCCATTCCCAGACACCGTTCGATCGGGTCACGCAAGGTCCTGGCCCAGGCCTTTCCCTTCGCCTCGGCCTCATGGGTGAGGGTGGAGTCGGGGTTCACGGTGTACACACGGGCGAGAATCTGAGGGTTTGCCCGGGATCCCTTCTCCCCATAGACCAGGAGGACCGAACCTGCCGGTATGTCCTGGATGCCGCCCACGGCTACGAATTCTCCGTCGTAGGCCCAGCCTGATGACTTGTTGGTGTCGACCGAGTCGACAACTTTCGCCCAGTTCTTGTGACGCTCACCTCCGAGAAGCGGGACGTCGACGGCGACAAATACCGATTCATCCATAGGGCGAGGGTACGCAATTCGAGCAAGGATGGCCCTCGAGTAGTCCACTAGCCTTTACGCTCCACCCATATGGCCAAGCTTCGACTGTTCGCAAGCCTTCGTGAGATCGCTGGGACCGCACGGATCGACATCCCCGCGGCGACTGTTGGCGGTGTCATAGACACGGCCAACGAGAAGTTCGGTCCCGATTTCGAGAGAGGTGTCGAGACATCTCGGGTCTGGGTCAACGGCGAGGAGGCGACGTTGGAAGACTCCGTCGTCGACTCCGACGAAGTCGTTCTACTGCCCCCCGTGTCAGGAGGCAGCCAACCCGCCACCCTTGCCGCGGTCGACCTGGTGGGATTTCTACCGGTCGTCGTGCTGGTTGTTGCCGTTCTTGCCAACACCCAGAGCCAGGCGATCTGGGCTGCCGCGCTGGTGGCGATCGCCGCTGGGTGGGCACTTGATCTATCGGCGGCGTTCGCCTCGCGAGGTCGCTTGTTTGCCCCTCTGGCAATAACCACTACCGCGGCTGCGGGTGCTCTGTCGGCTCACATCCTTGGCGGCGCGGGGTACGGCCTCACAATGGTGCTTGCTGTTGCGATTGTCCTCGGCTGGGCGGTGGCATTTGCCGACTATCGCGCCGTTGAAGTCTACGCCCCAACTCTGCTCGTCGGTCTGCTTGCAGGTCTGGCAACTGCGTCAATGGTCCTGTCCCGATCAAGCTTCTCCCCCGATGACCGTGCGGTGGATGTATTCCTCTTTGCAGTCATTGTTGGCGTGCTGCTTGGTGCGCTGGTGGCCCGGTTGCCGGCTATCCCGTTCCTCGATCCGCTCTCCACGACCGCTATCACTGCAGTGTTGGCATCTCTAGCTGCCGCGGCTTTCTGGGACCTCGATGCCGTTGGTTATCTCTTGGTGGGTCTCGGCGTCGCTGTGGCGTTGGTAGCCGGCCACGGCTTGTCCTCGATGCTGCGGACGGGACGGGTGACGCTCACCGAGCGTTCTCCCGGCATCCTGTCGTCCCTGGATGGTGTCGTTCTCGCGGCTGTGATCTACTACCCGCTGATCCGGGTCATTCTCTAGGAGTCTGCTGTTCAGCAGGCTTCTAGACCGCCCGCCAGGGGGTCTGCGGACGGGAGATGCAGCGGCTATCTCGCCGACAGGCCACTGGGCACCGACTACTGCAAGTTTCAACCCCTGGTTACCATTTGGCCCCAATGGTTGCTCTGAAGGGGCGTTATCGCGCTCTTCTTCTCATCACTCTGGTCGCGTTGGTGGCTTCTCTGTTCCCATTGCCCATCCGTGCGGTCACGAAGGCGCAGGTCGATGCGGCCTGCGAAGACTCGCGCGAGCACCTCGCCGAGTACAGACAGGCCCGCGCAGACTTCGATGATGCTGCACTCGACTACGAGGATGTTCTGCTCGAGGTCGACACTCTCGAGCACAAGCAACGTCGGATCCAGGGATCAATCGACAACCGCTCCGAGGATCTCGCCGCTATCCAAGAGAAGATCGAGGAGCAGGCCGTTCAGCTCTACATGTTGGGGGGCTTTTCCAATCCAGGGATAATTCTGAGCGCTTCTTCGGTAGACGAGGTCCTGACGACCTCACAGTTCCTCAGTGCCGCCACTGTCGGTGGACAGGAGTCGATCAATGACCTGATCGCCGCCAAGGGTGAGTATGGCCGTTTTCAGGAGGAACTCGATGAGAACAGCGATGTCCTCGAGGTCGCCGAGGAGAAAGCCTTCGAGGTCAGAGGCATCCAGGAAGAGGCGATGGAGCGTGAGCAGGCCACCTACGCAAAGTTGAGCGGCACCTGTAAGGACTTGCAGAAGAAGTATGAGGTAGAGCAGGCGGCAGCCAGGCAGGTAGCTCGTCAACGTGCTTCCGGTTCGGTTCAGGTCGGATCGTTTATCTGTCCCTTTACTCCGGGCCGGACGTCTTTCAGGGACACGTGGGGCGCGCCACGCTCGGGTGGCAGGACACACAAGGGAACCGACATGTTTGCTGCATGGAATGAGCCGGTTTATGCGGTGGCAGCAGGAACTGTCTCGATTAGAAGCGGGGGTCTGGGGGGAAATATCGTCTGGCTGACAGCCAACAACGGTGTGGCCTACTACTACGCCCATCTAAACGGCTTCAATGTCTCCAACGGCCAGAGCGTGAGTCAAGGACAAACAATTGCCTTCAACGGTGATAGTGGCAATGCCAAGGGCACCAGCCCTCACGTCCATTTCCAGCTTCATCCCGGCGGACGTGGGGGGGCGGCGGTGCCCTCCTATGCCACTCTGGCCGCTGCCTGCAAGTAACCTGGCGGCGTGAACGACAAGCGCCGCCGCATCGACATCGTGCTCGAGTCCGAGTACCTGGACAATCTGCCCGGGCTCGACTTGAAGGATCTGAGGCAGAGACGCCATACCGCCGAAGACGTCGAGTCGCAGATTTCTTACTATCGCCGGCTGCTCCACGGAAGGATGGATCTGCTCGATTTCGAGTTGCGTCGTCGTGGCGGAGAAGAGGAGCGGACTCTGCTCGAGGCATTGCCCGAGATCCTCGCCAGTGGAATGATCTTGGGCCAAGAGCCCAGCCTGAAGCACATCGAGACCATGCCGCCGATTCCCTCGAAGACCGGACGCCGACTGATCGACAAGATCATGGACGACGGTGTTCTCACCCAACTTCCAGACTTGTCTGACGACGAGATCAGGGAGGCCCTGGACCGGCTGCGGGAGGTTGAAACCGAAATGTCCAACCAGCGGAGGCAACTCCACTCGGTGATCGACACCCTTCAGAATGAGATAGTCGATCGCTACCGGAGTGAGCAGGGCGAGGCAACGGTCCCCGGCTGACCTTGCTCGCCGCCCGGGTCAGATCAGGTCTTGCCGAGACAACCCACGATGGTGTCGTGGCCATTTCCCGTCCGGACGGTTCGCTGGTCGCCTGGTCCGGTGACATCGATCGACCCTTCTATCTACGTTCGGCCGCCAAACCCTTCCAGGCATATGTCTCGCAAACGGCAGGAGCCGGGCTCGAGCCAGTCGAACTCGCTCTAGCAGCGGCCTCCCATCGCGGTCTGCCGGTCCACGTAGCGATTATCGACTCGGCACTGGCACGGGCTGGGCTCAGCGCTTCGGATCTTCAGACACCTCCAGATTGGCCCCTATTGGCCAAAGCGGCGCGCCATCAAGCGCGCATGGGCGAGCGGTCCCCACGCAGAATCTGGCACAACTGCTCAGGAAAGCACGCAGGCTTTCTTCGGGCCTGCGTTGCTCAGGGATGGCCTACTGACACCTATCTCGCCCCGGATCATCCATTGCAGAAGCGAATCGTTGAGATTGTCTCCCAACTAGGAGAGCACCCGGCCGAACCAGTGGGTATCGACGGCTGCGGGGCACCGGTTCTCAGAACTACCGCCCGGGCAATGTCCCTTATGTTCGCTCGGCTTGCCGCTGACGCTTCGCTCGATGAGGTTCGCACCACGATGCACAGCTATCCGGCCCTGATCGCGAGCAACGGTGAGGGTGACACTTCGATTGCCACCGCGATCAACGCGGTGGCCAAAGGAGGCGCACAGGGGTGTATTGGTGTTGCTGTGGGCGACAGGTTGGGGGTAGCCGCCAAAAGCTGGGACGGGCTTGGGGAAATTGCGGAGGTGGCCGCAGTCGCCGCTCTCGATGCAGCCGGCGACTTCCAGCATCCGCAGCGATGTATCTCGAAAAGGTGGGTCGTCCCGATGTGGTCGGAGGGGGACAATCTGTGGGGTCCGTCGAATCGAGGTTGGAGTTGACGTTCGTTTGAGCGAGATCTACGAGATGGTGGATCTGGCATTCAGTACGGCGAAGCGCGAAAATTCGGGTTAGAAACTTGTGAACACACCCTTGTGCACAAAGTCTGTGGATAACTCCCTTTTCTGTTGGTAACTAGGGTTGCACCACGGCGATTCGGTACCCGCGTGTTGCTTGGCGTTTGTTAGCGTTGTTGTGAGTCACTTTCGAGGTCATTGAACCGAGTTGCAGTTTGTCGTAGATTCGGACTCGCAAACGCCCTAGAGGCAATCGGGAGAAACGTCCGTTCGGGGAAGTGCGGAGGAGGCTCCTGAAGGTCACTGGGGCGTTTTGCCGTGACCTGTTGGTCATCAGATGCTCAATCGCGACACATCCACCAGAAACGTGTGGCTACCAAGCAGGACTCACCGGGAGTCACCGGCTTGTCGGGGCCCACGATCAACGTTGTGGTTGTCGTGGGCGGAATCGTTGTCGTGGTCGTTGTGGCCTTGGTTGTGGTGGTGGTTGGCTTCGCTTTGGTGGTGGTGGTCGACTTCGCCTTGGTGGTGGTAGTGGTCGCGGCGGGAGTGGTCGTTGTCGTCGTTGACCCGCCACCCTTTTTCATGAAGACAACAGTCACATACAGAACGCCATCGATCGTGCCCGTGCCGATTCCTGCGTAGTTGTAGTCACCGAGGATGTTGGCCTTGTGACCGGCGGAGTTCATGAAGGCAGTGTGAAGCGAGTCCACCGAACCCCCGCGACCGACGTTCTCACCCAGCTTCAACCAGCCGCTGCCTGCCGCCGCCTTCAACTCCTCACTGGACGAGTGGAAGATCTCGCCCGCATCCATCATCTTCTGGGTTTGGTTACGGGCTTGACCTACCAAACCACCGTCGACACTCAGAGGAGCCAGACCATTTGCGGCCCGGGAGGCGTTGATCTTCGCGAGAAAGGCGGCCTCAGACGCCGCTTCGGCGCCGGCCGACAGACTGAAACTGACCGTTGCCAGCGAAGCAATCAGCACAATCGATAGCCATTTTCGTTTCCCCAGCATGGTGGGGTTATCGGCCACGAAGGGTGGTTTCTTGAGAGCTGGAGCTGGGTCTCAGCATTCATTGACACGGGCCCAATCGCGGCTAAAAGCACGCTTGACCTTTCCGTGTGCACAGGTTTGGGGTGGCCTCAGCACCGACTTGTGCACACGCTAGACCTTTCCGTGTGCACAGACCCTGGGATCCGACTTCTCTTACACGCCGAACATGACCTCACGGAGGCTGACCATCGTTGATGCGTATGTCTCCGTATCGAGGCGCATCGAACCGAGCCGGAGCCCGGTCATGCCTTCCCCGACGTTGGTCATCACCCGGAGTTGGCCGTCAGCGTGGGCAAGGACACCAAGGCCCAGGCAACCACCTCCCAAACCCTGAACACCGACTAGAACACCATCGAGTCTCCCAAGATTGAGGCCAACCGGGAGGGTCGGAGCGAATACCGTCGGGCGCACTTTCCATCGGCCTAGAGGGGGCTGGAGTGCTGCCGCGAAGCCGTCGGCGCGCCTACGAGCTCGTCCGTCGGGTGTCATCGGTTGGAGGGCCGGGTCGGTTGGCGCAGTGATCACCTCTGCGCCGAGAAACCGTCGCAGCATGCCGACAACGGGCTCCATCTCTTCCCCTCGCTGAAGAGCGATGATTTTTTCGGGTCGGCAGAGCTCCGACTTGTGATACTTGAGAGTCTCGCCAGATACGCCTGACGCAACCGCCGTCGTATCAATGATCACGACATCGCCTGATTGCCGCGCTTTCTCGACCATGACAGCCGTGGCGACGACGTGCTGGAGGACCAGCCGTGATGGCGTTACGGTGCCGACGAAGTGCAGTCCGTCAGGTTGGTCGAGTGTTTCGAGGTCGTGCAACGAGTTGAATACCTTCATCCCCACGCACGCTGGTGGGCCGATGGTCGAGTTCCCCACGTCAGCATCGACGATGACGGGTGTTCGCCCGGCAGCGAGCGCTAAACGGACGGCCTGGAGAGCGATGGTCGTCTTTCCGGTGTCCAGGCCTCCGATGAGCATCGACACATTGCTTGATGCGACGTCCCGAGCCAGGTCGTCGAATGAGAATTCGGTCATTCCGGCAATATAGGACCAGTGCCTGACGCTATCGCCGCGGCACACCAATTGTGGCCTGTCTAGTGGTCTGTCCACTAGCGTCGCCGGCGATGTCGCTTCCGATCAGTTTTCTCTCCGACTTTGGCTATCGGGACGAGTTCGTGGGAGTGGTTCACGGTGTGCTGGCGAAGCTTGCCCCGGAGTCATCGGTTATCGATATCGCACACGAGATACCCAGAGGAAATGTCAGGGCAGGTGCTCTTTCTCTGACCCGTGCCATCCAGTATCTGCCCGAGGGTGTTTGTCTTGCCGTGGTCGATCCTGGAGTCGGCTCCGATCGCAGGGCAATCGCCGCCGAGACACCTTGGGGCTTTTTCGTGGGTCCTGACAATGGGCTTCTGTCGCCAGGTGTCGCCATGGTCGGGGGCGCCTCCCAGATCGTCTCGATTGAGAACCCCGAAGCGATGATCCCCTCACCCGGTGAGACATTTCACGGGAGAGATGTTTTCGCACCGGCCGCCGCCCTTCTGGCTGCCGGAGACACCGCCCTCGAAGATCTTGGGCCCACGCTGGCTGACGATGAGGTCAGGCCGATGCTGCTTCCTCTCGCAGAAATCGTCGATTCGACGGTCGCCGGTGAGGCTTGGTGGGTCGATGGGTATGGCAATGTGCAGACCAATGTTTCCCCTGAAGATCTCGATGCCGTCGGCATCAGCCCGGGTGAAGCCGTCACTGTGAAGATCGGTTCGACCATCCACTCGGTCAAATGGGTGGTTTCCTATTCCGACGTCCAGGACGGTGAGCCAATGCTCCACGTCGACTCTTCGGGTTTGCTCGCGTTGGCTGTGCGGGGCGGTCGGGCAGTGGAAACCCTCAACCTTGCCGAAGGCGTATCAGTCACCCTGGCGGGGAGAAGAGCACCCAAAGCTGAATGAGTCCTGCCACAGCGATGAGGACGAGAAGAATCAGGATGATGATGGCGGTGGCCGGTCTCACGTGCGGCGGATCGTATTCCGGCAGCGCGAGGAGCCCCAAACTTGTCGAGGCCCCCGTAAAAGGGGGCCTCGACTACATGAAGAAGGGTTCCGTTACCGTGGGGCGGGCTGGGAGGCTATCCGTTCACACCTTGGACGAACGTGCCCTAGGTATGAGGGGAACGGAGTGCCCTCCTTCCTGCATGCACCGCGCTTATCGGCCACGAAGAGTGATTTCTTGAGCAATTCTTCCATCCGGTTTCTCACCCGTCCCGATTGCCACTTATGCGACGAAGCCCGACCGCTTGTCGAGTGGGTGGCCATGAAGGTGGGCGTAGTCATCGACGAGATCGACGTCGACGGTGATGACACTCTTCTGTCTCTCTATGGATTGAGAATTCCCGTGGTCCTCGGTCCTGGTGATGAGGTGCTCGCAGAGGGGATCGTCAGGGATCGCAAGGCCCTCAAGAAGGCGATCTCGAACCTGGGTGTGGCTTAGCCGAGTTGAGCTGCCGGGGCCTCGGCCTCTGCGTCACCCTCTGTGGTGCCTCCCTCGCCGCCCTCGCTGCTCTGTTCCCCATCGTCTGGGGACTCGGCGAGACCGCAGTCGATCAGAGCCTCGTCGGGGTCACCACCGCCAAATCGGACGCGTTCAAAGGCAGCCACCGCGGCGATCTGCTCCTCGGTCAGGTTGCTGCTGAATGTGGGCATACCGCCGGCGATCGGCTTTGAGGTGTCGCCGTAGCTGCTCTCTCCGGCTGACTGGAATCCCGAGGACCCAAGCCCCACCCACTCGATGTGGTCGACGCAGGCCCCAAATGTGGTGAGCACTCCGGTGAGTGCCGGGAAGGTGCTTGATCCCTGACCGTTGACGCCATGACACCCGGAGCAAGTGACACCCGCTACTACGCCCCCCGCATAAATGTCCCCACCCAGAGCGATGTAGTCGGTTCCGCCCCCGCCGACAGACTGACCCGTGAACGCGGACCCATCGCAGTTGACGATGTTCCCGGTTACAACGTCGGTCATCAATTCCGTTGCCTGGCCGCATTCACCGGTGGAAGCACCACCGAGGGCGAAAAGAGCGAACAGCGGGACGAGGATGAAAACAGCCGTCAGCCACCCGGGAATGACGAAGCTCGTCTGCTCCCTGATGCCGGCAGTTGGCACAGTTATGACCTCGGGGAGGTGCGCTGCCTCACCCGGTGTCACCTCGCTGGGCGCCGGGGCTCTCGTGGTGGCCTGGGGCGTCGTAGTCTGAGTTTCGACCACGACAGCGGCCTCCGACTCCGGCTGCGGCTCCGGCTCGGAGACCTGTTCTTCGGGTTCTGCCACCTCCGCCGGTTCAGATGGTGGCGCTGCTGCGGCCACGACATCCCCACCGGCCCACGCTGCCAGAATCTCATCGACCGACGCTCCGGTCTCGGCCGCTCGGGCAGCGGCAGATCGTTGCACCAGATCCTCAGGTATTCCGAGGGCGGCTGCTGCTGTGGCGATGTCGCTCATCGCTATCCTCCCGAATTCCTTGATTCCGATAGGTAGGCAACCAGGGCGTCCATGTCGGCATCAGCAAGACGGTGCGGTGCGTGCCCACCGCCACCAGCGATGATCGCCTCCAACTGACTCACTGTCATCCGTGTCCCGATGTCGGACAGGTCCGGTCCAAATCGTCGATCTCCCATCACCTGATTGGTGTCATTCAAAGTCACGGCGCCAAGCCCGACATCCGCGACGACCGGACGCACCATCTGGGTGTGACAGGAGGCACATCCGAGGGAGGCATAGATTTGTTGGCCATCGACTGCCGCCTGTGAGTATGGGATCTCACTGGTTCGGGCACCCGGCTCGTCTGTGGCCAAGGAAGGGCCAACCAAACCCATCATGAAGACCGCCAGAAACAGCACGATCACGCCGAGGACGATCGTTCCCGGTTTGTCCCGCGCCCCGACAAGGACAGGTGGCTGGTAAACCCCCACGGGCTCAGCGGCATTCGGCGCGGGCTGAGCCGGCGGAATGTCAACGACGATCTCAGGGGCGACATCTGCTTGCTGAGCCGGTGGCTCGGAGCTCGCTTCGACCGAGGGAGGTGGCTCCGGTGCGGCAGGGGGCGCGGCGGTTATGGCCTCGCCTCCAGCCCAGGCGGCCAGGATTTCGTCGACACTCGAGCCGGCCTCAGCGGCGCGAGCCTCGGCAGAACGACGCACCAGGTCTTCGGGCATCCCGAGCGCTGCGGCCGCTGCAGCCAGTGGTGCTTCACTCATGGTCAGCGACCTTTGCCACAAGAACCTCTTGGGTGGCGGCCTTTCCCTGAATGACGGTTCCGATGACGGTGGCCGCATAGGCGAGTTGGCCGAAGAAGGTGACGATGGCGAACCCGACAACGATCAACATCATCGTTTCGACACTCCCACCCAACCCAGCGCCCCAACCTTCTCCGGCGTCGACATAGGCACCCGAATTCGAGCCTCCTATCCATGAATAGCCCGAGACAAGACCGGAGGCGGCCATGAAGACGAGAACCCCGACCGAGCCGGTGAGTGTCAGGGTCAAGAAGGGCTTCGCTCTCCTCGTGTAAAGCTCCCTCCCAAACAAACGAGGGACGGCCGAGAAGCTCACACTGGCGACGAGCAGTGTGCCAACCCCTGAGATGGCGGCGTATTCGATGGCCTGCCAGAAGCCAGTCAAAGTTGCCACCGATGCGATCGACCGAAAACCGGCAAGGGACGCGATCACTGCGACCCCAACCCCGAGATAGAGACCGAGTACACCGGATCTCACATCTGGCCTGTCTCGAACCTTGTCCCAGGCGCCCTCCAGGGTCAGCGATGCGTTTGCTGCGTTTGCCAGAGCTCCGATTGGGAACGCGAGACCGAGGGCTGCCCCCACACCGGACAGCCACGAGGGCCCGGGTCCGAAGATGAGTTGGGCAGTTCCCCACCAGACCGCGGCGAATCCGAGCGACCAAAACCCAATGCTGCCGAGTTGGCGACTAGCAAGGGAGACATCGAGTTCCCTGACCATCGTGAAATAGAAGAGCCCCGTCCCGACTGTAAAGAGAAACATCGTGACGAAACCGGCGGAGAAGAACACCTCGGTGTAGGCGACAGCGGTTGATGAGAGAAATGGGAGGTCGCCCGAGAAGAAGGCCAGGTAGAGGAGGGGCAGCCAGACCACTCCACCAAGAACGAACCAGAGGGTCACGTAGCTTCGATCCTCTGTGCGTTCCGAGATGGTTCCAATAGTGACCAGCGCCGGAACAGCGAGCAGAAGAGTCATCGGCAGATTGATCCACCACGGGAGACCGAACGGCTGACCGCCTGTGCCGAACCCGAATCCAATCGCAAGCAATCCAAGGAGCACCAGACCCGCGATTCCGATCAATTCAAACTTCGCGAAGCTGCTGAATTTCAGCCTTGTCCCCGTGAGCCGAGGAAGGACGTAGTAGATGCCACCGATCAGCGAGATAGAGACGAACCCGATCATCAGGGTGAGGTTGGCCATGGGATCGAGACGCCCGTAGGTAACGGGGAAGAGGTCGGCGAAACGAAGGGCCATCAGGGATGCCAACTTGAGGCCCCCGCCGAGCACAAGAAAGACGGCGCCGGCTACCAGATGATTTGCGGCGGCGCGACTGTCATCTTCCTCTCCAACCGGGAGTGTTCGATTGTCGGCAATTCGGGTATCAGCCAAGCGTATTCCTCGTCAGAAGTGAGACGGGCGGGAGCATAACTACTTCCGCGAATCAGTCCGCCGCTAGATTCATCCGAGTTATTACCACGGGTCGGGTTATCTAAGAGGGCCCTGCTTGTGGTAGAAACGCCCCAACAGCTAGCTAGACGCGTCCGGATTGCACCTGACTATGTACCGCCTCGGAGAATTAAGCGACAAACGCCGCAGGAAAATCGGATCGGCATTGCTTCTCCTCGGTGTCCTCGGACTGGTGCTCGGAGTCGTCTGGATTCACTGGTCGAGCTTCTCGGAGTCACTGCTCATCGATGGGGTTGATGTTGTGGTGACCGTCGATTATCTCAACTGGTTCCCGCGAGGCCCTATCTGGTTGGGGATCGGTTATCTGATCGTTTTGGGTGCAACAACACTCGCTCTCGTTGGAGCTACTTTTCTTTGGGTCCTCAACCAGAGGATGACCTGGGCACGCGCCACAGTCGCAGCAATGATCTCCTGGCTCGCTCTCCTCTTCTACTTTGGGATAGTTCCCTCAGAGTGGCTCACCTACGCACAGACCGAGCTCAAGTGGTCGGCGCAGACTGTGGCGCTTGCCATCCCACCGATACTCGTTCTCGGCAACACCGTCGAGATCAGCTACGCCGCACTCAAGGATGTGATCTCAATGGGTTATCACACAGTGATGCTTGGGGCCGGAGCCGTTCTGGCGGTCCAAATTCAGAAGATCAAGGAAGGTCGTCCACCGAGTGCCCAACCGTCCGAGCAGAAGTCGCCATATGGCCGTCCTCTGGTTAAGGGAGACGCTTGATGCCTCGTGGAGTCATCGATGAGACCCCGCCTATCAGAGATGACTATCAGCTTGCTGTGGTCGAAGGCGACTATTTCAAAGACAAGCTGCGTCCCAAGCAGTTCCTCCACATCGACCAGGTTGAATGCATTCTTTGCGAAGGCTGTGTCGACATATGTCCCTGGAAGTGCATTCACTACCTCTCGTTGGATGCGATCAGTGAAGGGGTCAACGTCGACCACCCGGCCGAGGACTCCCAGAACTACGGTTTCTTTGTCGTCGATGAGGACGAGTGCACCCGATGCGCGTTGTGTGTTGATCGGTGTCCGACCAATGTCATCTCACTGGGCAAGTTCGAAGGTTCGCTTGCAGACCAGGCCACCGAGTTGGGCCTCGACCGCCGACCGTGGGACTTCGACACGGGTCAGCGTGATTTCAAGAACGGATACTCGTACGGTGTGCGTTGGTAGGTAGGGGTGCACTAATTGGCTAATGGCAACGGCAGGACCGGACTCAAGGACAGGATCAAAGAGACAAACGACAAGCTGTGGAACTCACAGGTGGTCGGTGCGATCCTGCGTCCCGGCTCGCCTTTCAAACAGGGCTACTCGGATAGTCCGAGAAACCGTTCCTATGTGGTGATGAACAACGTTCTCTATCACCTCCACCCGGTGAAGGTGAAGAGACACGCGGTCAAGCTGTCTTACACCCTCTGTCTCGGTGGGCTCAGCTTCTTCCTCTTCATCCACCTGACAATCACCGGCATCTTCCTGATGTTCTATTACACGCCCACCGCCGAGCTGGCGTACGTCGACATTCAGGCTCTATCCACTGATATAGCGTTTGGCTCGCTGGTGCGAAACATGCACCGGTGGGGCGCGCACCTCATGGTCCTTTCGGTGTTTCTTCACATGAGCCGGGTCTTCTATCACGGCGCCTACAAGCCGCCCCGCGAGTTCAACTGGGTGATCGGCGTCGTCCTCCTCCTCCTCACACTGTTGCTCTCGTTCTCGGGTTATCTCCTGCCGTGGGATCAGTTGGCACTCTGGGCTGTCACTGTTGGAACCAACATGGCGGGTTTCGTTCCCGTAATTGGTGATCAGGTGAAGTTTGCTCTCGTTGCGGGTGTGCAGGTAAGTGCGGCAACACTGCTCCGTTTCTACGTGCTCCATGTGCTCGCCTTTCCGTTCATCATCGTCATTTTCATGGCCGTCCACTTTTGGCGAGTCCGCAAAGACGGCGGCATTTCGGGTCCCCTGTAAGGAGTACTTGTGGTTGATATTCCAGAGAGTCTCCTGAGGAGATCTGCGGAGGCGAAGGCCAAAGCTCTTGGCGTGCCGGTGGAACAGGTGCTGGCTGAGATGAAGGGCGAGGGCCCAGCGGTAGAGGTTCCTCAGGCTCCCGAGCCTTCACCAGCGCCATCATCTCCCCCTGTGGAGCGGGGAGAGTCGCCGCCGGAAGCGGGGGAGGGGAGCGAAACCCCTGAGCCAGTCGCCGTCGAGGAGGAGGCACCAGCCGCGGTGGCAACAGCGGTCGAAGACCCTATGGCTGCAGACCAAGGGGACGGGGTCGTCGAAGGCAACGGAGCGGGTGACGCCCAAGTCGCCGCCCTGGTGAGTCCTCGCCCGTCGGTTCCGCCTACCGGTCTCCCCGAAGGAGTTCGGACACAGCGTCTCCTGACTGTCGTCAAAGCGCGGGCGATTCAGGACGTGAAGGCGGAACCCCACGATAAGATAAACACATGGCCGCACTTGATGCTGATCGAGTTTGGTGCCCTCCTCGCCATGACGGCGCTTCTGGTCATCATGGCGGTGGTGATCCACTCGCCTCTGCTCGACCCTGCCAACTTCAACGCAACGCCAAACCCGTCAAAGGCTCCCTGGTATTTCCTCGGGCTTCAGGAACTCCTCAGCTACTTCGACCCCCAGATCGCTGGCGTGACTGTGCCCACCATTGTCGGTCTGATCGGATTCATGATGATCCCCTTCATTGACCGTAACCCCTCGACACGGCCAAGCGACCGCAAGTTCGCCATCCTCCTCTATTCGATCTTCATCGCAGGCTCTGCGACCCTCACCATCATCGGCGTCCTTTTCAGAGGCAAGGGCTTCAACTTCTCATACCCCTGGAAGGATGGGATCTTTTTCGAGGACTTGGCCGATTGGCTGGACTTCGAATGAGCCTCGGCAACCTGGTCCTGATTGGTGTGGCTCTCTTTGCCATTCTTGGAGCCGTTGGAGCGTTCACCATCGCCTTCCGCCGCTCCCAGATTGATCAACCGGTCGACCTTGCCGATCCGACAGCAGGCGTTTCGTCGGAAACTCTCAAAGCCGACAAGTCTATGAGCGGGGTGAGGGTCGAACCGTTGCCGGTGCCCGTGGTTGAAGAGACTGTTGATGAGGTCGAGGTCGAGGTCGAGGTCGAGGTCGAGGTCGAGGTCGAAGAACCGGAGCTGGTCTCAACGGCCATCCGGGTCGTCGAGACACAGAGGGTGGTCGAGGTTTCGCCAGAGGAGGCGGGTGTCACCCGCCGACAATTCTTCAACCGGGCGATGAATGTCACCTTCTTCTCTTTCCTCGGAATCATGGGAATCAACTCCCTGGCATTCTTCTGGCCGAAGTTGAGCGGAGGATTCGGGACCGATGTCGATGCGGGTGCCCTGGCGGACGTGAAAAAACAAGTCTTCGCATCGGATGGTTCGATTATTCCTCTGTTCGTTCCGGAGGCAAAGGCTTACGTGGTACCGGCTCCGGCCAATCTCTCAGAGCAGTACATCGGCAAGCAGGTCGAAACCGACGGGCTCATGGCACTTTGGCAGCGTTGCGTTCACCTCGGATGCCGGGTGCCCTGGTGCGGCCCATCGGTGGGCTTCGAATGCCCTTGCCACGGATCGAAGTACAGCTCGGTCGGCGAGTACTTTGCAGGTCCGGCGCCTCGAAACCTCGATCGTTTTACTGTGGAGATCCGGAACGGCCGTTTCATTATCCAGACGGGGAACATCATCCAGACCGCGCGAGCCCCTTTCATGACGGTCAAATACCCGCAGGGTCCGAGCTGTATCGGCGCAAGCACCACCTCCGAGGCCTGAGCTAGGTGACAGCAGACATCATCACTGTTCTGGCCATCGTTGCCGGAATCTCCTGGCTTGGGCTGATGGTGGTCTCGGCCTTGCGTAATCGCGGAGGCGAGGAGATTGCTCCCAACCTTCAGCCAGGAATCGACGACCAGCATCTGGAGACGAGACGTCTCGAGAAGAGCCAGAAAGTGGCCATTATCGGTTCGGCGTTCCTCGCTATCTCCCTTCCCCTCTACTTTCTCGGTGAGACAAACCGCCAGGAGAATTTTGTCGAAGATTTCGCAACCGAATCCATCGAGCGTGGTGAGGAGTTAGTGGGTGAGTTTGCATGTTTCAGCTGTCACGGCCCGCTCGGTGTCGGCGGGTCAGCCCCATTCGTCGAGAAACGCTCCGGCGTCACCGTCTCTTGGACCGTACCGTCCCTGAACGACGTCTTGTACCGCTACGACAAGGATGAACTCAATTTCTGGATCACTTTTGGCCGCGGGAACACACCCATGCCCCCCTGGGGTCTTGCCGGGGGCGGATCGATGACCGAACAGCAGGTGATTGACGTTGTCAACTACTTGGTCACGATTCAGGTTTCACAACAGGAAGCGGTCGACAAGACTCCTGGTGCCCTTGCCGCCCAGGTCGCCCGTCTCGAGAATGCCGACCAGACCTTGGACTCGGCAACCCTTTCTCAGCGTCAGGTGCTCGCCGAGATCGAGCAGGCTCCGGCCGATGCAGCGTTCATCACCTCCATGTCCAAGCAGGCTCGCGACATTCTGGACACCGCATTTGAGGGGATCGATACAGACGACGACGGATTGTCGGATGTGGCCGAGGTCGAACTTTCGAGCCTCTCTTCGCAGGCAGTCGACTACTTCAGGGTGGTCGACGCCATAACGCTCGACCCGACCACCCCGGACGCGGAGAAGGCCGATGAGGCCGTTGCCCGGTTGGAGGCCGCCATACCCGGTGATCCAATTCTGGAGGTTCATCTGGCTGCGATTGAAGGCATCCTCGAGACCGCCGGCGAGGGAGATGACGCCGACGGCGATGGAATCTCTGACGAAGCCGAGGCAGCTATCAGCGCTCAGATGGCGGAGGCCGCCAGCGCGACGATTCCGCCCGGAATCACCGAGATCGAGCTTGATCCGACGAACCCCGAGTCGGTCGGCGGCCGACCGGACCAGAAAACTGCCAGTTCGATGGTGGGCGCCCAAGAATCGGTTGCCACCACGACGACGCTCACCGCCGAAAACCAGGACACACTCCTGACCCAAGAGGAGAATGGTCTCGAATTCCTACTCTCGGCGCAAGACGAACGGCAATGGGAGATCGATATTTCGGGGGTGGCCGCATCGATGGGTGTGAGCGAGGAGGAGGCAGCCAGGGCGGTCACCTTGTTCAACGCCTCTTGCGCTCGCTGTCATACAGCAGGCTTCAGTGCAGGTGTTCCTTACACACTGGAGGCCGGCTCTGGCGGTTTCGGACCTGCGCTGTGGGACGGCCGACCGCTAGTGCAATTCGGTGAGGCGCCCGAAGACCCAAATGAGCCGGACCTTCTGATCGAGTTCCTCATAAAGGGTTCGGAGCCGGAGAAGCCCTATGGTCTGAATGGTTTTGGATCGGGGCGGATGCCGGCATTCGGCGCCACGCTTTCAGCCGCTGACCTCGATTTGCTCGCCACTTATGTGCGTGGTGGAAACATGGACGGGAAGGAGTAGGAGATGTTCTTCCGCGAGCTCTTCAGGTCGCTTTTCTCGGCCAACCTCTTCGTTACGGGAGTCCTGCTGACGATTGGCGCCGTTGTCCTCTTCTACGGCTCGATGTATATGTTCAATTACACCAACCTGGGCAAGAAGCTCGGATTCCTGGTCACCGGGGCTGCCATGTTCGGGTGGCTGAGCATCACCTCGCTGCTGTTTGTCATCTACGCTCCGAGAGGGCCAAAGCCCGACAATATCGAGGGGCTGAACGCCGTTGAGATCCGAGTGATCCCGATCACCTACCTGGCCGTCACTCTTGTCTTCTTCTTCGTGTTTCTGGTTGCTCTTCACCAGTACGAAGAAGCCCGGGAGGGCGAAGCGGATCAGCCGTAGTAGCTGAGTATCTGCAACTCGGTCGACAGGTCGACCTGACGCACTGCCACGCCCTCGGGAACATTCACCCGGACGGGTGCGAAGTTGAGGATCGAGCGAACACCTTCCTTGACCAAGAGATCTGTCACGCTCTGGGCCGCGTTGGCTGGGACGGCCACGATGGCTAGGTCGAAACACCCGACCTTGCAGTCCATTGGCATGGCTTCCATCGGCTGGATCGGCACATCTCCGATGCTCCGTCCGACTCTGTTGGGGTCGTTGTCATAGATGGCCGCCACGTCGAATCCGCGCTTTGCCAGTCCGTCGTAGCGTGCCAGCGCTGTGCCCAGGTTGCCGGCCCCGATGATCGCTACCAGTCGCCGGCTCTCGATTCCGAGTTCCCTCCTTATTCGATCACCCAACGAGGTAACCGAATATCCCACTCCTCTCGTGCCCTGAAATCCGAGATCGGAGAGGTCTCGCCGAACATTGGCGGCATTGACCCCGGCCGCAACTGCCAGGTCATCGGAGCTCACCGTCTCCTGAGCGCCCCTCAGTTCCTCTAGGAGTTGGAGGTAGCGAGGAAGTCTGGAGACTGTGGCGTGGGAGATGCCGCTCATCGAAACGACGATACCTCCGGCATTCGGTCTAGCTGTTCCTCCCTTCTACGCTCCTCTCGTGTATGCCCTCCCCCTCAGTTCTCATCGTCGGTGGCGGTCCTGCCGGGTCGTCAGCCGCTTTCTGGCTGGCTCGCGCGGGTCACGACGTAACGCTGGTCGAGAAGATGGCGTACCCCCGCGACAAGACCTGTGGTGACGCGCTAACCCCTCGTGCCATTCTCCAGCTTCAGGACATGGGGTTCGACTTCGACTTGTCTGAGTTCCACAAGATCACCGGGCTTCGCTCATACGCCGGTGACGACCTCATGATCGAGATGCCGTGGCCAGATCACAGCAGGTTCCCCAACTGGGGCGGGATGATGCGTCGGCGGGATCTCGACCTTCAGGTGGCTCGTCTTGCCGAGAAGCAGGGAGTGGTGATTCGGGAGAAGACAACCGCTACTCCTGTCATCGAGGGGGGGACTATGACCGCTGTCGCCCTGGCAAACGGTGGAGATGAAGAGGTCTTGACGCCTGACGTGACCGTCATTGCTGATGGGTCGATGAACCGCTTCGGGCGCGAACTGGGTACGTCGAGACGGAAGGATTACCCGATGGGGATGGCCGTCCGGGGTTATTACTCGTCACCCAGGTCGGACGATCCCTTCCTGGAGAATCAGTTGGATCTTCGCGACTCGACTGGCGCAACGATGCCCGGTTACGGGTGGGTGTTTCCCCTCGGAGACGGAACTGTGAACGTTGGAGTGGGGCTTTTATCCACTTTCAAGAGGTGGAAACATGTCAATACGACCCACATGATGAATGACTACGTGGTTTCGGCCCCCGACTATTGGGCGTTGACAGAGGAGTCGCGCTTGACCAAGCCTGTCGGTGGGAAACTGACGATGGCTTTCTCAAAAGGCCCTCTTGTCGGATCCAACTGGATAACAATCGGGGACGCAGCCGGCGCTATCAACCCGTGGAACGGCGAGGGTATTTCCTACGCATATGAGACGGGTCGTATTGCCGCCGAGTATGTCGGACAGGTCGTCGGCAACGACGAGAAGGGGGCGCTCCAGCGGTATCCGCAACGGCTCGAAGACGAATACGGGCTCTACTACAAAATGGCCCGGATCTTCGTCAAGCTCATCGGGCATCCGTCCGTGATGCGGACCCTGGCGTACACCGGCCTCCAAAACCGTCCACTCATGGAGTGGACATTGAAAGTCATGGCCAATCTCCTGGACGAAGATGAGAAGCGGATAGGCGAAAGGGCCTACAACTCCCTTGCCGCCATCGTCAGGACTCTTCCAACGGCCTGAAGGACGTTCCCCGACCCCTATCATGGGCGTCGATGAGTCGACCCGCGCTACTCGCCTTCGATGTCAACGAAACCCTGTTGAGCCTCGCCCCAATCAAAGCCAAGTTCGATGATGCTTTCGGGATTGGCGCTCCTGTAGGTGAGTGGTTTGCGCGCATGCTTCACGGCTCGCTTGTAGCGAACCATGTGGGGGACTATCGGTCCTTTGCCGAGATCGGTACCGAGTCATTGATCACAGTGGCCAAGAAGAGGGGTCTGGCCATGCGCGGAGAGGACGCCAGGGCGATCGTGTCGACAATGACGAGCCTGCCCCCTCATCCCGAGGTTTACAACGCGCTGGAACGACTGTTCGACGCCGACTTCGTGATGGTTGCACTGACCAATGGCTCGACGAAAGCGGCGAACGACCAGATCGAGAACGCCGGGCTACATCCCTTCATTCGGCGGGTCGTCTCTGTGGAGGAGGTGAGCCGATTCAAGCCGGCGCCCGAGCCCTATCACCACGCTGCCGATGTGATGGGGGTTGAGATTGCCGACATGATGTTGGTCGCTGCCCACGATTGGGATTGTGCCGGGGCGGTTGCAGCGGGCGCTCGGTCGGCCTTCGTGCAGCGCTCAGGTGTGGTGTGGAGCCTCCCCGGTGAGCCACCGGAGCTGGTCGTCGAGGACATCGCCGGTTTGGCCGACGCTCTCACGGGCTCGGCGAGCACGCCGATCCGACTGTAAGAACGGAACTACTCCCCAGACGTTGTGCCGGTCAGGTCCGGCGAGAGCCGTAGTCACCGAACGGGTCATCGCGATCTCGTACAGCGTCGCGCCACCCACTCTCCTTTGCGTGGGCGACGAAGTCGATGCCCTCCTGTGTATGGCGGGCCACACCGTCGAAGAGGACACCGAGAAGGCGGCTCGTTTCTGGTTGGTACTGGTGGCTGGCCACGTCATTGCAGAGCCACTTCATCATCTGTAGCTGGTTCATGGGGAGCAGCGCCATGCGCTGAGCGAGGGCCGACGTGTGCTCCACCAGGTCCTTGTCTGGAACGCACTCGAGTACCAGACCGATTCGAGCCGCTTCTGAGCCATCGATCTCGTCACCCGTGAACAAATAGCGTTTCGCCCGCTCGAGTCCGAGGCGGGCGATCCAAAGCCACGGCGCTTCGGGCACACCCCAGACCCGCGCTGGTGGATAGCCAAAGCGAGCGGACTCGGCGGCCACGATCAGGTCCGTGTTGAGGATCATGTCGGTTCCCCCGGCCACACACCAGCCATGCACGGCAGCGATCGTCGGCTTGGAGATCTCCTGAAGTTTGGCGAACGTGTCGGCATAGCGCCTGATCTGGCGGAGATCCGCAACGGAGTCCCACGCCCGTGCCTGACCGTCGCCGTCGTCGGCCTGAGCGGTCGTCGACCAGTCGAGGTCGAACCCGGCACAGAACGCCTTTCCCTCTGCCCGCACCAGCACAACCTTGACGATGTCGGATCGGTCGGCTTCGTCGAGTGCCGTGCCGAGTTCGTCGCGGAGCTCCGGGGTGATGGTGTTGTACTCATCCGGCCTGCACAACACGAGGTGTCGCACAGCCCCATCGTCCTCGATTCGGATTGCTGTCATGAGTGCTCCCTTCCTCGGATCCCACTTTTGCGATGGGCCCTCGCAGTGTCTGCGCGCCAGACAGGATCGACCCGAGAGTACGTCTCGAAGGTATTGAAGTGTGGGTCCCGGCCATATGGGACCGCGGTTCACGCAAACGGGAGGCCTCTCATCACCGGATTCGAGGCGAACACTGACCGCCTGAGCCTCCACAGTGGCGCCAATGATCTTCAGATCGAAAGCCGTCGAGAGAAGTTTGCGAATTACCTCACAAGCTATGGCCGTTCTAAGCTCCGAATCGTGACCCTGGTCGACTACCTCCCCATCGGCCTCATGTTTCTGTTGGCCGGCCTATTCGTCGTCATGTCACTGGTTATGTCGAAGATGGTTCGCCCGGATCGGCCTACGCCGGAAAAGCTCGACCCTTACGAGTGCGGCATCGTTCCCGAGGTTGAACCGACCCAGCGCTTTCCCGTGAAGTTCTATCTCGTGGCGATGCTCTTCGTCATCTTTGATGTTGAGATCATCTTCCTCTTTGCGTGGGCGTCTATCTGGACGTTGTTGGGCTGGTACGGCGTGGCGGCGATGCTCATATTCACCTTTTTCGTGATGGAGACGCTGATGTACGTCTGGAAGCGCGGTGCCCTCGACTGGAATGTCAAACGTCGGGCCCGCTACGTCCCGCAAGGGACCAGCGAGGCGGCCTAGTGGCGATCACTCCACCGGGAAATCTTCTCATGACCACGGTTGAGAAGGCTGCCAACTGGTCTCGCACCCGGTCGATGTGGCCGGCGACATTCGGCTTGGCGTGCTGCGCCATCGAGATGATGGCTACCGGTGCCGCCCATAACGACCTCGCCCGTTTTGGCATGGAGGTGTTCAGAGCGTCACCGAGACAGGCAGACCTGATGATCGTGGCAGGGCGGGTCAGCCAGAAGATGGCCCCGGTTCTTCGCCAGGTCTATGACCAGATGCCCGACCCCAAATGGGTCGTTTCGATGGGGGCATGTGCATCGAGTGGCGGAATGTTCAACAATTATGCCCTGGTTCAGGGAGTGGACCAGATCGTCCCGGTCGACATCTACGTTCCCGGCTGCCCGCCGGGCCCGCAAAGCCTGATGCATGGGATTCTCACACTTCACGACAAGATCATGGCCGGGGAGATCAAGCGATGATCCCCGTTCTCGA
>QIDW01000457.1 GCA_003230435.1 Acidimicrobiia bacterium
TCGGATACTGGATAGGCCAGTTCGCGGGCGCCGGAGTCGCTTCCCTCGTGGTTTGGGCAGCGGCAGGCAGCAGGGAAGCTGTCGGCTTGACGGCAACCACCTACGGCGATCTCAAGACGGCGATCCTCGTCGAGGTCTTGCTGACGGCGATCTTTGTCTGGACGATCATGGCTGTCACAAAGTCGGGGGCCAATCATGCTCCCGCGGCGATTGGGCTGACGCTGGTTATGGTCCACCTCGCTGGCATTCCGGTCTCTGGTGCATCGGTAAACCCGGCCAGGTCGTTTGGCCCGGCGGCCGTGTCCGGCGGCTTCGGCCAGTTGTGGGTCTACATCTATGCGCCCCTGATCGGAGCCGTGATCGCCTGGGCCCTTTACAGACTCTTCCCTGTCGAGGAGTCCGGCTAAGCGCCCCCCGACCGTACCTAGGTTGGAGAGCACTAAGGCAGAACGAATCGGAAAGAAGGGCTCGGGTTTTCAGCCGGGCCCTTCTTCTATGAGAAGAGCGAGTCTTCCTCGAGGTCCTCGAGACCCATCACCCAACCTGCCGGGAGGCTCCAGTGGCGGGCTCCTCTGATCATCGAGTCGAGATACTCAGTGTTGGGTGAACCGGCCGCAACAAAGGCAAGGCAGTCATGTTTGTTGCCAGCCCGGTCGACAGCCTTGTGGTCAAATCCGGGGGTCCTTCCCTCGTGCGCTTCGGCGCTCACCAGGGCGTCGACCTCATCGTCGGGAATCTCAAAGACACCACCCCAAACCGTGTGCGCAGGATCTCGAGTCAGTGTCGCGGTTGCCCCGTTGCCACCTGACCCGACAAAGCTCAGCTTGGTCTCCGGGTAGTGAGCCGTGAAGAGAAACTTGGCTCCGGGAGCCACCTTTCCGATCCGGTCCGGGTCGAGAAACGATGCGTAGGCGAAATACAGCGTCGGGTTGGGCACGGGGACCGGATCTTACCTGGGATTGATGAGATTCCTCGCGAACAGGCCAAAGCATCATTTACCCGCGTTAAACCTGTTCTGGCCTACCGTCCTCGATCGTGCGAAGTGTTCTCGTTCTCCTCTTGCTGATTGCCGCCTGTGGCGGAACCGCGTCTGACCAGCAGAATCAGGAAAGCCAGGTTCCTGTGGCTCCCTCTTCATCGGTGGTTGATTCGCCGTCTACCACAGCCGGTGACGACTCCCCGCCGACAACGTCTCCAGCGGACTCGCCATCCACAACAGATTCGGGCAGGCCTGTGGCGCCTGATTTCACGCTCGAGTTGGCGGAGGGTGGCCAATTCACGCTCTCCGAAGGGTCCAAGCCGGTGTACATGATTTTCTGGGCCGAATGGTGACCAACCTGTCTACGGGAGTTGCCCGTAGTAGATGCCCTGGCGGCTGAGTATGCAGACGAGGTCGATTTCGTTGCTCCGGCCTGGAAATCGAGTCTCGAGGGAGCACAGGCTCGCGCTGACGAGTTGTTCCTCTCAGGGAAAATCCAGTGGGGCCTCGACGAACCAGAGAAGATCTTCCAGCTCTACGGTGTGCCTTACCAACCAGTGACGGTCCTCATCGCCGGCGATCAAACTGTTGTCGAAGCCTGGGCAGGAGTGCGCGGTGAGGAAGACCTACGAGCAGCCATCGAAAACCTGATTGCACTGTCCGGGTGAACCCTCCCTTTAACCTGTCGGAGACCTCAAGGGAGCACGCGTGACAGGTATCGGAAAGTTCAAGGTCAGACGGCATCCTTGGTTTGACGAGTTGCATGAACTCGAGATGGAGATGCTCGACCCTGGGGTACGGGGGGACCCGGTGCGGCTTGGTTATCTTCTGCGGGACGATTTCATCGAGTTCGGCAGTTCTGGTCGGGTTTACGAAAAGCGGATGCTGATCGACATGCTTTCCAAAGAAGAGCACATTCCGGTGCTTATCCGTGACTTTGCTATCAGAGAGTTGGCGCCCGTGACAGCTCTCGTCAACTACCGCAGCGTTGGTCAGGCCGGACAGGAGGCACGGCGTAGCTCGATCTGGATCAAATCCGATGGCCGATGGCAAATGGCCTTTCATCAGGGGACTCGTATCCCGAACAGTTGGGGAGCGATCAGTTAATAACCTCGCTGGAACTTGAGACAGTTCGAACTCGTCCTTCTCTTCGCGGTGGTGTTTGCTATCGCTTGGCCCGCAGTTTTTGGCGTAAGACCACGGCGGGGGATCGCCGCAGGCGTTTTGTCGGTCGCCATCGCTCTTCAGCTCCAAGTCGAGGGGTTCCGCTGGCAGATGGTCCCGCTCTATGCGGTTGCTGCCGGTCTTGCGGTTGGAGACCTGCTGTTCGTTGACCGTGCGTTGCCCTGGTCGAGGCGGCTCGCTCGAGGTTTGTTCGGTTTGGCGGGTGTCGGTCTTGCGACAGTGCTGGCTGTTGTTCTTCCTGTGCCCCAACTCCCGGTGCCTTCCGGACCGGAGACCATTGGCACCGTGACAGTAGAACTGGTCGATGTGGAGAGAGAGGAGATCTACGGGGAGACCCCGGGCGGCCCCCGGAGATTCATGGCGCAGGTCTGGTACCCGGCTCAGCCGAGCGAAGGGATCGAGCCTTTGCCTTGGAGTGAAGACTGGGATGTTGTGGCGCCCGCCATGTCGCGCCAGCTTGGTTTTCCCTCATGGTTCCTCAACCACACCAAGTACACCGTTTCCAACGGGTATCCCTCGATTCCGATTGCGGACGGCACGTTTCCGGTCGTCATCTACAGCCACGGCTGGACCGGCTTCCGAACCATCGCCATCAACCAGGTGGAGACACTGGTCTCCAACGGTTACATGGTGATTGCCATCGACCACACGTACGGGGCTATCGCCACGAAGCTTACGAATGGCAAAGTGATCGAGTATGACCCGGCGGCCCTACCTGACGAGGAGGAGGTTGGTGAGGAAGCGTACGCGGAGGCATCGAGCACTTTGGTGTCAACATACGCTGCAGACATCGTCACCGTCCTCGACACGCTGGAGCTAGGGGAAGTGGGGGCTTTGGGAGCAATTGCGGCCAGTGCCGACCTCACCAGGATTGGTGTTTACGGTCACTCCACCGGTGGGGGAGCGGCCATCAAAGTCTGCCTGGAAGACGAGCGTTGCGACGCTGTTCTCGGCTTGGATCCATGGGTTGAGCCGTTCTCGGATCGGGTGATCAAGCTCACAGCGACTCGCCCGGCCCTCTTCATGAGGTCTGACGAGTGGCGTGGCAACGAGAACGACAACCTGCTTCGTGGGATTGCCGGTCGCAGCGAGGCCCTCACCTACTGGGTGGGCGTCGAGGGTGCCGAGCACAACGACTTCGTAATCACGCCCCTGCTCTCACCGATTGCAGCTCAACTCGGATTGAAGGGACCAATACCCACCGGGCGGATCATCCCGATCATCGACAACTACCTGCTTGGCTTTTTCGACGTCTTTCTCCTTGGGACGGGCTCCGCCGCGCTGGACAACGTCAGTTTCGAGGAAGTGTCGGTCGAGGTCATTGCCCCTTAGGCCGGGGCACTGGTTTCCCGCGCGTTTCAACTGTCCGGATAAGCCCCGCCCTCATCGGGGATAGCGTAGTTCTCGTCGTGTCGGATCAGCGCGCTGTCCGCGGCGAAGATATTTCCGCTCCATGCACCCTCTATGAGTACCGGGACTTTCTCATCAAACAGGGAAGGTGGGGTCTTGGAGAGGACAACTGCGATCGTTGCTCCACCGTCGGTGACATCAAATCTGAGGTCGTCACCATCCTCGGTGAGCGATCCTTCAACGACAAGCCCGGCGAGTCTGAAGCGCTCACCGTCGGGGAACTCCGATCTTTGTTCGACGGCCTCCGTTGGAAAAAGGTAGTAGGTGAGATTGTCGTTGAGGCCGGCCATGGTCAGGGCGACGATGAGGACGATCACACCTCCGATGCCAAGGAGCACAAAGCGGCGATGGGCCATCGGTCAGCCGCCAGCCTTCCGTCTCCGCAGATGCAGATATACCGAGTAGGCGACGATCAGCCCGTAGGAGATTGCGAATACGCCGACGACGATGACGGTGTCAGACATCCTTGACCTCACTCAGTTTCGGCGGCTTCACAGCATCGCCGGCAAGCAACTCTGTCTTCCTCGTTGTCTCTTCGGCGCGTGCGACGTCGATGCGAGCCGCCATGAGGGCCACGTAGAGGATGGTGAAGGCCACAACATTGACGAGCATCGCAAACAGCATCTCCGAAGGCATTGTCGAGCCATCGGGCCTGATGGATTGGGTCTGGTGGAGCGTCCTGAAGAGGTTGACAGAGAAGTAGACCAGGGGCACCTGGACCACGGCAACAACTCCCAGGATGGCCGAGCGCCGAGCTTTGACGACGGGGTCGTCCACCGCGTTGCGAAGAGCGATGTAGCCCAGATAGACAAAGAACATCACGGCGGTGGTACTGAGACGTGGATCGCCCCAGTCCCAGGCTCTGCCCCACACCGCGTTCCCCCAAACCATTCCAGAGAACAACCCGATACCGGTGAATAGGACGCCTACTTCGGCCGAGGCCGAAGCGAGACGGTCCCAGCGCTGAGTTTTTTTCCACAGCCACAGAATCGAGCCGAGGGCCGTCACACCAAAAGCTAGAAAGGCCAGCCATAACGAAGGCACATGAACATTGATTATCCGGCTGTACTCGCCTTGAAGTGAGTCGGGAGGGGCGGTGAGCGCGAACCACAACCCGACCGCCATCGCAGCCGCAGCAACTCCGAAAAGCACTCTTATCCGGGTCATCGTGTCGCTTCCTCGAGAGGTCTCGCCAGACCAACTCCGACCACGGCAAGAGCCAGGTCGGTGGCGAGCATCAGCAATATCCATGGGAGGATACCGGCACCCCGGGATAGTGCCTCCAATGACTGGGAGGCGCCGATGACAAGCGGGAGGGCAAGTGGCGCGACGATCAAGGATGCGAGGGCGATGCGATTCCTGAGTCCGGCTGTCACCTCACCGGCAAGTGTGCCGAGTTCGGCGAGTCCGAGAGAGAAGAGCACCGTTGCGATCAGGACGGTCGACCAGGACCCGGATGGAAGGATTGGCCCGTATAGAAGCACCATCGCGATGAAAAGCACCACGAGGAACGCCAGCATGAGGACACTTCCGGACATCATTCGACCGACGAAGCGGGCAGCCGGGTCAACACCAAGCAGAGCATGAAGGTCCCGCCGCTCCTGTGTGTCGGCTACCGACTGGCGGAGAGCAACTTGCATACCGAAGAGGATTCCCAGAGCCCAAAACACCGCCGGTCCTATTCGACTTATCACAGCGAGCTCGATTCCTAGAGAAAGTGGGAACACCATGAGTGCTACTACGGCGAAAGGGAGCACGATTCTGAGGGTGTCCCCGAGTCGTCTCTCGACACGTAGGTCCACCCTTGTTATCTCAAAGGTCTGCCCCCAGAAGCTCATTGAACACTCTCCACGCGACCGGAGGTGAGAACCATCACCTCTTCGCATGTCTCAGCTAGCTGCTTCTGGTCATGGGAGACCATGACCACTCCTCCTCCATCCATGACTGTTCGGTCCCTGAGGGCGTTGATGAGTTCGCGAGCTGAATCGTCAAGACCGGAAGTTGCCTCATCGAGTAACACAAGCCGTGGTTTGCTCAAGAGCAGATGTGCCACTTCGATCCGTCTCCGCATGCCAAAGGAACTCGCGTCCGCCCGTCTGTCAGATGCCTCGTCAAGACCAACAACCTCGAGGACTGAGTCCACTCTCTCCTCAGCTACTCCGCCCAGCCGGGCAATATGAACGAGGTTCTCGAGGAGTGTCAGCTCGCCGATCAATGCTGGAGTGTGCCCGATCATCCCGATGGAGGATCTAACGCCGAACACTTGGTCAGAGTTGATGTCGGCTCCCAGCACCGATCCCGCTCCCTCGCCGATTCTGAGCAAAGTGGTCAACACGCGAATCAGAGTGGTCTTGCCCGATCCGTTCGGTCCGGCGATACCCACGACCTGGCCTGGTTGCAGTTCGAAATCAACGTGTCGAAGGACGGGTTTTCCCCCAAGGGAGACACCGGCATCTTCGAGATGGACTAGTGGATCCACATTCGGAGTCTCATCTCCAACGGAGATACTCTCAAGTTGATTGCGTGGCCAGGCGTTTGTCCAGCTTTGGTCCCAGCCAGACGACAAGACCTCCCACCACGACAGCGGCGAGGTACCAGCCGACCGGACCGCCGGTGAGGCTGGGCCGCATGGGCTCGGTGAGGAGACGGACCAAACCGACGAGGGCAAGCGCTGTTCCCGCTCTCGTAAGAAGCCGCCAAGGCAATCGGGAGACAAGCCATGCAGCCGCCATCAGGCCCAGGGCGGCATAGAGCTCAACAGGATGGCGTGTGACAGCACTTCCCGGCTCAGCCCACGTCCAAGGGAGGTTCGATGCAGTTCCCAGACATGCGCCCCGCCAAAGACACCCACCGTGCCAGCCGGCCAGGCCGAGCACCACCGCGGGTGCGGTTGCGTCCAGGTGAGCGAGATTCCATTTGGCGGCCCACAGGTAAGCCACGATGGCACCGATGGCGGCTGCCCCAGTATGGACGCCTCCCCTGACAATCAAGATGTCCAGGGGGTTGGTGAGTGGATTGATGCCTTGCAACATCATCGCCACAAGCCGACCAACGAAGAGCCCGCCCACGGCCGCCCCAATTATGCGGTCTAAGGGATGATCGGGGAGACGGTCGCTCCAGAGACGGATGCCCAGCCAACTGAATCCGACGGCAGTGAAGGCCGCCCACAACAACGTGAACTCCACTCAAGTGCCCTTCAACGTCGGCGTTTTTGGGTTTGGGGGCACTAAGAGCCCAGTTTCAGAAGTTCGTCGACGTTCAAGGCGAGAGTCCGCTCATCCAGGATTCCATTGTGCGTCTTGATCAACTCACCGTTCGGCGCGAAGAAGAAGGTGATGGGTATTCCGATTCCGCCGTAGAAGTTGGGAACCTGTCGGTTCTGGTCGAAATAGTGGTCGAACTCTAGGCCGAACTCCGCCAGAAATGCCTTGGCGTCAGTCTGATTGTCCGTGACATTGACCCCTATGAATTCGATCTGGTCTCCGTACTGCTCGAACGCCGCATTGAGGAGAGGGGCCTCCGAGCGACAAGGCAGACACCATGACGCCCATACGTTGACAACCGCAGGTGTGTCGATGTCAGCGAGAAGCGCCTCAAACTCGGCTGCTGTGGTCACTGGAAGATCCGGCCGGTCACCAGGAGCATCGGGTCCGGAGGCGGCAGCACCACCGCAGGCGGCGAGGATCAATACGAGCACGACGGAGCGTTTCAACATGGTCGCAATTGTCCCACGGCTTGGTGTTGGATGTTCACTCGGGCCTACAAACGCCCTTGTCACAATGCTTATGCCGCGCGCCGAGATGGGAGGTCGAGACGCACTACCCGCCGGATTGGGAAGGCGAGTCGGCCCGTTGCCTCGATCAGACGCACCGAGGTCCCGGTCAGCCAGCGCCAAATGATCTCGGCTTCTTCACCTGCTTGAACGCTCGGCGGGATCTCGGTCGCCGTCGGACTGACCTTTTCAACTCGGGCGATGAGTCCAGGGGGGTCACCGGGCCGTCGGGTCTCGACCAGAGTGCCGTGGTCGATGACGATCCGACGACCTTGCGGATCCTCAACCTCGAAGAGCCCTGCCCCGGTCAGCGCCTGCCAGCGGTGTCTCCTCTCTATGGCCCGTGCGAGGGCATCGTGACGGTCACGCAGCCAGGCCGCTTCCTCATAGCGCCGCTCGCTGGCGAATCGCTCCATGCGATCGACGAGGGGATCGAGGAGCAGGTCAGGAGAACTCGACATCCCGGCGAGAAGTTGCTTGACAACCACCGCATATTCGCCTTCTGGCAATTGCCCGTCGCAGGGGCACAGAGCAACGCCGAGTTGGGCAGGAGCACACTTTCCCTGTCTGCTACCGGCACGCGTCCGGCACCGCCGAATGGGGTGGGCGTCCCAGATGGCAGTCAGCACCAGATCGGCGGCTCGTTTGGATCGAAACGGGCCCAGATAGGAGAGGCCGGTTTCATTCAACGTTCTCACCACCGAAAGCCTGGGAAACCGCTCATCGGTCAGCTTGACGAAGTGTGACGACTTTGGGGGACGGGACCGGCGGTTGTAACGAGGTCGGTAGGCGTGGATGAGCCGAAGCTCCGTGACTTCGGCCTCGAGCACCGTCTCACAGACCTGGTGGTCCACGGAGTGGAGCTCCTTCATCAAATTGGCGATGGTTCTCCGCTTGTCTCCGTAGAAGTACTGGCGCACTCGAGACCTGAGGTTGGTGGCCTTGCCGATGTAGATCGGGTTGTTGTGTTTGTCGTTGAATATGTAGATGCCCGGGCGTCGTGGCAGATTTTCTGTCAAGTTGATCTTGGAGTAGTGGGCTGAGCCTTTCGCTGTCGGGAGTTGGAGCAGGTCGTCGAGATTGGTGACACCCAACGACCCGACTCGCTCGAGAAGACCGTGCAGAACATGTGCCGTTGCCTCTGCATCCGCTAGAGCCCGATGGACTGGCTTGACGGGGCTCCGGAAGTGGGCAGCGAGAGTTTGGAGACGCAGATTGCGCACTTCGGGTCGGATCAGCCGACGGGCCAGCGCTGCCGTGTCCACCGATTTGTTCTCGAGCCGTCCATACCCGAGTCGAATGGCTGCGGAGTTGAGAAACGAAAGATCGAATCGAACATTGTGTCCCACGATGATCGAGGCCCCGATGAACTCTAGAAATGGTGGCAGCGCCGATTCGATCCGTGGCGCGTCAAATACCATTGCGTGGGTGATACCGGTGAGGATCGTGATCGAAGGCGGGATGGCCAGACCGGGGTCGACCAAGGTCTGGAATGAGCCGAGCAGCTCTCCGCCCTTGTACTTGACGGCTCCAATCTCAGTTATCTCGCAGTTGGCGGGGGAGCCACCTGTGGTCTCCAGGTCGAGCACGCAGAAGGTGACATCGATGAGCGGGGAGGACAGGTCGTCGAAGCTGGGTTGAAAGGCGATCTCCACTACCACTCGAGACTAAATCGAACATATGTTCGATGTCAACCAACTGCCGTGCGCTGCCTCACCGCTTCGAAGGCCAAAAGCGCCAGGCTCACCGACGTGTTCAGCGAGTCGGACGACCCGGACATGGGGATGGTGACGAGGCTGTCGCTCATCTCCACGGCCGATTCGCTGAGGCCCTTGTCTTCTGTGCCCACCATCAAGGCGGAAGCAACCGTCAGGTCGGTATCCCAGAGTGTGTTCTGAGAATCAGGTGACGCAGCGACCAACTGAATTGACTTCTCCCTGAGCCATAGCCCAAAGTCGTCGAGACTGCATACCGCAACGGGCACGGAGAACAACGCACCCGTGGATGCCCGGATGACGTTGGGGTTGAAGACGTCAGCCGTTTCGCCGACCGCGACAAAACCGTTCGCTCCGGAGGCGTCCGTCGTACGAAGCATGGCGCCGAGGTTGCCCGGCTTCTCAATCGATTCCGCGGCGAGGATGAGAGGAGTGTCGTCCGTATCAATCTGGTCGAGCCTGACGGGGAGTTGCTCGAAAACAGCGATCACACCTTCCGACTGCTTTCGATAAGAGGCGCGACTCAGCACAGTTGGTTCTACAGCTAGCGCATGAGAAATCCCTAAGTCGGGTGTCGAGTCATCAACGTAGATCTCGAGAGGTTCCAGGCCTGCCTCAATTGCCCGACCAACCAGTCGGGGACCTTCGACCACGAAAACTCCCTCTGCGTCGCGATGCCTCTTGTCCCGGAGGCGGATCAGTCGTTTGATCCGCTCGTTGGCAGGCGAGGTGATGTCATAGGGCATCGGTGACGAGTATCGCAGTCGCCTCTCTCAAGCACACGCCTAGAATTCGTTCATGAAGCTCAGCAAACTGGGTACCTACTCCACACTCACTGAGGCCAGCTTGGTCAAGGCGAAGCTCGAGACCTTCGGGATTGACGCCATCGTCGAGGAGGATGCGGCCTCCTCCTCAATACCGACATTCAATCAAATCGAGGGCGTCAAGGTCTTGGTCCGCGAGTCCGATCTGGCTACCGCATACGAGGTTCTCGGGCGAATGCTGGCATCCGGGGAGGATCAGCCGCCTTCATCCCAATGATCGCGGTGGATCACCGATCCTCTTGGCTTTCTGGGTCGCTCGAGGCTCCCTGACCGTCTGTCCGGAGCCGGATGACCGATAGTGACGACACCGATTGGAGTGTGGTCGTCTGGCAGGCGAAGGGTGTCGGCGAGATCCGGGACCGAGTGGACGCCAAGGAAGCCGGCTGTCAGGTCTTCGTTCACAGCAGTCAGCAGCACAGCCATGAGCGCCGCCCCGGCATCCACCCACCAGTAGGGGATAGGCCACCCGATCGCCCGGCCGTCCGGTCCGAGTTTGTCTGGTTCGGAGTATCGGTCCAGATAGACTTTTTCGCTGACGGAAATCACGATGTGTGCCGGCGCCCGAGAGATCCATGGGTCGAACCCAGCGGCTACATACGAGTCCTCTCCGGCGAGTCGGGCAATCTCGCGGCGCACCTGGGCGTCCGTGACCACCACCACACCAATTGCCTGACTGTTGCCGGCCGAGGGGGCTCTCAGGGCAGAAGAGGCGATGCGGTCGAGGGCATCGTCATCTACAGATTGATCGCTGTAGTTCCTGACCATCCGACGTCGGGCCAACACGTGTGAGAAGTCCATGCCACAATCCTGTCACAACCTGTCGGCACAATGAGCCAGGAAGTCGAAGGTTTGATGTCAAAGGGTGCGAGAGGGTGGCGTTAGTTGAGATTTGGTGGCAGACTCGGGACCGGAGATGAATCTGACATCCCCTAAACCAGGAGATCCGGCGGTCGTGTGGACTCGGGGCAAGGGTTGTGCCGAACTTGCTGACTTACTAGCAGACGGCGAACCCGATCGGATTTCTGGCGACCCTGCTGAAGAGTGCATCAGCCATAGGGCAGATCTTCTCGTTGCCCGGAAACTGTCGAGCAGCTTCGACCTGGTCAGTGTCGCCGTTCCAGTCGATTTCCAGCCGGACAAGGTCATCCGCGTCGTTGCGACCGTTGCAGGCGGACCACACTCCCTCCTGGCCGCGGAAACAGCGGCTCGACTGGGCTCTGCTCTCGGTGTCCCGTCTGAGATGGTCTCGGCTTCTGGACCTGACCATGACATGACCTCCGCACAAGGAATTCTTGACGAGATCGGGTCTCGCCTACCTGGGTTGGGAAGTCGCGTGATCGAGGTCGATGGCATATCAGAGCTGGTGGAGACCCTCGATGAGGGCGCTCTGCTTGTCCTCGGCGCCCCCGGTGGCTCCTGGCTGCAACGGTCGATGTTTGGTCCGGGGGCGAGACTGCGTCGGACTGCCCAGGCAGGGGCCGTGATAGTGCGCAGCGCTCCTGACCGGGTGTTTCGATTCATGGGAGAGCCGGTTTACGTGGCACCCCTCCGACATGCCGACGACACGCTTCGCTTTCATGCGGAGAACACGCTGGCAGTAGCGGACGAGGGCCGCCTCATCGGTCTGGTCCGCCGTCAGAGACTGATGGGTGCCGGTGGCGACCCGGTCGAGTCGGTGATGGAGGAGGCAGTCTCGGTGAGAGTGGATGAGACTATTTCTGATGCCTGGGAGCTGGAGCCGACATTCGGAGTAGATCCGATTCCAGTGACCGACCACGAGGAACACCTCGTCGGAGGTTTGTCATTGCCAGTCGGCTGAAACCGACAAGAATCTAAGGCAATGTCCTCCAGATCATGGTTTCGGGGCGTCCTCTGGTCGCTTGTAGCCCTGCTGCTTGTCGCCCATATCGGTTTCGGCTGGTACTTCTCCAGCGAGCTGATCGAAGACGGTTTCGTGCCGAACCCAAGCCCTGTCGTGACTCCAGTCGGTGATTACGAGATTGTCGACGTGTCCTACCAGAGCCCTCTGGGGCAAATGGATGCTTTTTACCTACCGGCGAGTGGCACCACTTGGGTGATTCATGTCCACGGGAAGGGCGCTACCCCGGCTGAGGCCGAGTATCTCTTTGCCCCTCTGCAACAAGCCGGTTACCCCCAGCTCTCGATCACCTACCGCAATGACGAGGGTCAGCCTTCCGATCCCAGCGGCTATTACCAGTACGGCGCAACCGAATGGGAGGACATCAGTGGTGCAATGGAGTACGCCGAGGCAAACGGCGCCCAAGCTGTTGTCTTCAGCGGGTTGAGCACAGGCGCTTCGCACATCCTTTCGTTTCTCTATCGCAACAACTTCGACGAGATACGAGGTCTGATCTTCGATGCCCCGAACATCGATATGGGCGACACCGTCGACTTCGCCGCCAGTCAGCGGGACATGCCCGTCATACCGATGAAGGTGCCTCCCACTATCACGTGGGTTGCCAAGTTCATCACCTCACTCCGCATCGGGGTCAACTGGAAGGCTGTCGACTACATAGACAATGCCCAGGCCTCGCTTCGGACACCTGTGCTCGTCCACCATGGGACAGATGACCAGACCGTCCCGGTCAGCCAGAGCATTGCCTTCGTCGAGGAGTCCCCCGACTTTGTGCGTCTCATCCAGGTATCTGGTGCCGGACACATGGAGTCATACGAGGCGGACCCGGAGAAGTACATCGACGAAATCCTGAACTTCCTCCGAGAGGTCGGTTGATCCGCCTACTTCGACGGGTGTGCCGGCTGGGGCGGCGGTGACTTGACCGTGAGCTCGACCTCGCGGACTCTTCTTCCGTCCATGCGTCGAACCCTGATCTCGAAAGTCTCTGTGGTAACCGAGTCACCATGGTGTGGGACCCGCCCCAATTTGGCCATGAGGTATCCACCGACGGTCTCGTAGTCGCCGTCTTCGAGCACCGCTCCCACGTCGGCGAGTCGATCGAGGCGGGTTTGTCCGGCCACGAGGAATCGGTCGCGTCCCGCCGCCCTGATCTCCATCACCTCGCGAATGTCATGCTCATCCCTGATGTCGCCAACGAGCTCCTCGGCAATGTCTTCGAGTGTCACCAAACCGGCGACACTCCCATGCTCATCGATAGCCACGGCGATATGAACGCCCTCCGAGCGCATCATCTCCAGCAACGGTGACACCGGCATTGTCTCCGGGACGACAGGGACACTGCGAATCAGATGATCCTCGATCGGCTGGTGATGCCTGTCCGCGCCAACAGTTAGGAGGTCCTTGGCGTGAACAAAACCCCTGATGTCGTCGAGATCGTCTCCGTATACGGGGATTCTCGAGTGTCCGGTCTCCACCACCGTATGTTCGACTGCCGCCGCTGACTCTTTTGTCGACACGGCGATCAGATCGGGACGTGGAACCATTACTTCCGACACGACCGTCTCCTGGAACTTGAGTGCCGATGTGAGAAGTCGTGACGAGCCTGGATCGATGACGCCTCCGGCACCGATCGTCTTGACGAGAGTGGCAATGTCTTCTGCCGACTGAGCGATCTCAACGGCGTGCCGGGTTTGCACGCCAAACAGTCTCAACACTCCGCTGGCCGTCGAGGAGAGGGTGAAGATTATTGGCCTGAGGATGGTCACATAACCTCGGAATGGAGCGGAGACGATGAGCGCAACCCTCTCTGGCGCCGCGATTGTCGCGTTCTTCGGTGCCATCTCTCCAAGGACATTGTGGACGAAGGTGACGATCAGGAGGGCTGTGATCAGGGACAATGTGGTAACGGCTCCGCTGGGTAACCCGAGTGCCTGGTACATGCCATGGAACGCCACCTCAAACGAGTTCTCAATGACAAACCCGAGAACGAGCGACGTCCCGACGATACCGAGCTGAGCTCCGGCGAATGTGACCGGGAGCTCGTTCATCGACGCCAGTGCCCACTGGGCCAACCGGCTGCCCGATGCCTCACGTTCCTCGAGGACCGGTCTTCGGGAGGCGGTGAATGCGAATTCAACGGCCACGAAGAAGCCATTGATGAAAATGAGGAAGACGGCCACGATCAAGGCGGATATGCTCACGAGTCGTCCTCGGCCGGGGGGGTTGCTTTGACCCGATCCACTCGGAACCCGTCAACCCCGACTACCTCGAACAGCCAGCCATCGATTTCCACCGAGTCACCGAGCTCAGGGAGATGCCCCAGTAATGCTGTGATCAGACCGCCGAGCGTCTCGTATCGACCCTCCGGCCACTCGAAGCCGAGGGTCGCTTCGACTTCGTGCCGATGGAGGAGACCCGACAGCTCTCCAGGCGTCGAGAGAACCGGTACCGGTAGATGGTCGTACTCATCCCTGATCTCACCGACGATCTCTTCGAGCAGGTCTTCCGATGTGACGATTCCTGCCGTACCTCCGTATTCGTCGGTGACCACGGCCATGCCCGAACCCCTGGTGCGGAGTTCGAATAGGACAGTCTCGAGCGGCTGGCTGTCCGGGATTACGAGAGCAGGCCGCATGTGATTGACGATCGGCTCCGAGCCACGCCGGCCCGACGGAACCCGCAGGCTGTCTTTGACGTGAGCCACACCGAGGATCTCGTCCAGGTCAGAGCCATAGATAGGGAACCGGCTATGTCCAGACGCGATGGAGGCCTTTTGCATGTCTCCGACGGTTGCCGACGACGGAAGACCAATGATTTGCACTCTCGGGACCATCACGTCGGATGTGAGGTTCTCAGCGAACGTTATGGATCGGGTGAGTAGACCTAGCTCGTCGTCGCTGAGGAGGCCACCCTCGCCGGAGGCGCGGATGATGAGCTCCAACTCCTCAACCGAGCGAACACCGGCCAACTCCTCCCTGGGCTCGATTCCCATGAGCCGCACCGCCCGGTTCGCTGATGCGTTGAGCACCCGAATTACCGGAGAAAGTGTGGCGTTGACCACGAGCATCGGTATTCCGACTCGCTGAGCCGTGGGATAGGGATAGGTGATGGCCAGGTTCTTGGGGACCAACTCCCCGAACACAAGTTGCAAGGAAGTGCCCAGGGCGAGTGCCAGGACGATGGTCAGTGTGAGTATCAGGTCATCCGAGTACGGGAGCCATCGAAGAAACGGTTCGACCACAGGGCCAAGAGTTTGCTTGATGACGAGACCGAGAATCAGCGACGACAGCGTTATTCCAAGCTGAGCGCCCGAGAGATGAAACGACAGCTTGGCAAGGCCGGCGAGAATGCGGCGCGCTCTTCGATCGCCCTCTTCGGCCTTTCTGGTGACCCGACTTCGCTCAACGGTTATGAGCGAAAACTCACCAGCGACGAAGAACGCATTGACCAACAGGAGAAACGCGACGAGAACCAGACCTGCGGCGGTACTAATGAGAGGGCACCTTCTGGATCACGGTTGCGGCGTCACACTAATGCCCGGCGAATTCCTGTCACACCCCTCTCCTAGGTTGGTGTCAGGAGGTCAGAAATGTTGATCGATTGTGAGCAGTGCGCCATGTTGGATACCAGTGCCTGTGACGAGTGTGTCGTGACGTGCCTTCTCGGGGATGGTCCGGTGGATCTCAGTGACAGTCAGACCGAGGCCATCAACAACCTCGCGGATGGAGGACTCGTGCCCCGTCTGCGTCTCATTCCGGCGGAGCGCCGGGTGTCCTGAGTGGTAGCGCCGGTTACCCTCGGTATTCATGGTCAAGGTGTACGCGATCTCACTTGTGGTCGGGATCATCGGTCTTCTCGTGGTGATCATGGGTGGCGCATTCGCTGAGAACGTGGGTCATCCGGAAAGGGACCCCTCCGAGTTGATGGGAATCAGGGGTAAGGCAGCGGTTGGTGCTCTTGTCGGGTTTGGCATGGGTGGTATGTCTGCGGAGTTCTCTCCTCTGGACTTCACATGGCCCGTATCGCTCCTTCTTGCTGTCATCGCAGCGGTTCTATCAGTCGTCTGGGTTCGCTACGCGGTCACCCAGGCCGGCAGTTGATGCTCTTCGTTTCCGATGTCCACGGGGCCATGGATCCACTCCGGCGACTCGTTGAAAGCAATGAGCAAATAGTCATCTTGGGTGATCTGGCCAACCTGACCGACTACCGGAATGGCGAAGGGGCGGTTGCCGATGTTCTCGGGCTCGAGTTTGCTCGCGCCTCAGCCGATGCCCGAGCCTCCGGAGACTACGCCGGGATGCGAGCCCTCTGGATGGAGCGGGTGGGCGAGAATGTTGAAGAGGTTCGAGCCGAGATCGGTCGGGCCATCGAGCGTCAGTACGACGAGGTGGCCGTGGCGCTCGTGGGCGGCCACGGTCTTGTGATCCACGGGAATGTCGACCGGCCTCGCCGGCTGAGGGAGTCTCTCCCGGACGGCTTTCGTTATGTCCATGGTGAGGTTGTCGACATGGACGGACTTCGGTTTGGTTTTGTTGGTGGTGGTGTCGAGACGCCGCTGAAGGTAGAGGGGGAAGTCTCAGACGAGGAGATGACTTCGCTTCTCGATGGGCTGGGTGCGGTCGACGTTCTGTGCACGCACGTGCCTCCGGCGGTTCGCTCGGTGAGACGAGATGTGATTACCGGAAAGGAAGAACGAGGGTCGGGTCCGATCCGGGATTACCTACTCGAGCATCAGCCTCGTTTTCATCTGTTCGGAGATGTCCATCAGCCGCAAGCCACCACGTGGCGACTGGGTGCGACGCGATGTTTCAACGCCGGGTACTTCCGGGCCACAGGCAGGTTTCTTCGCCTCGAAACCACAATGGTTCACGTCGGCCGTATTCGTTAGTGTTCGGATCTACCTATAAACGGGGAGTATGACAGAAGGAACCTATTCGACCCTTGAGATCGATGCCGCGCCTGAGGCGCTCTACGACGTGGCAGCAGACGTGGCTTCCTATCCGGAATGGGCCACTGGTGTCAAGGAGGTCGAGGTCCTGGAAAGTGACGAGAGTGGGCGGGTAGACCGTGCCCGCTTCGTTCTCGAAGTCTTCGTGAAAGAAATCGAGTACGTCCTCAAATACACACATGATCGGCCCAACGTCCTCAGTTGGGTCGCCGAAACCAGCGACGACCTCAAGATGTTGGAAGGCTCGTACCAATTCACCCTGTTGGACGATGCCACCGAGGTCGTCTACTCACTGTCAGTTGAGCCCAACTTCACGGTTCCCGGCTTTCTCAGGCGGCAGGCGGAGAAACAGATTGTCAGCACGGCACTCCGCGGCTTGAGAAAGAGGGTCGCCGAGGGCGGCTGAGGAAGAGCCCTGGTGAGGATCATTCTGGTCACTGGCAAAGGAGGTGTTGGCAAAACGACCGTGGCCGCATCCACAGCGTTGGCTTCCGCTGACGCCGGTTATAAGACACTCGTTACCTCGACCGACCCGGCGCACTCCCTGACCGACGCCATCTCCGTCGATCTTGGATCGGAACCAACACGTGTGATTGAGCGCCTCGATGGTCAGCAGATCGACACCCAGCAGCAACTCGATAAGTACTGGGGCGCCATCCGTAGTCAGTTGATGGATGTCCTCGACTGGGGCGGTGCCGGCGGAATCGAGGCCGAGGAGTTTCTCGTTTTTCCCGGCATGGACGAATTGTTTGCCCTTCTCGAGGTGAATCGCCATGCCAGATCTGGGGACTATGACGTGGTTGTCGTGGACTGCGCACCAACGGCCGAGACGCTCCGGCTTCTTTCGCTGCCCGAAGTGTTGTCCTGGTATTTCGAGAAAGTCTTGCCCACCGAGCGACGCATCATGAAGGCGGCACGACCCATACTGAATCGCCTAACGGACCTGCCCATCCCCGAGGATGAAGTATTCACGGCAGCTCAGTCGGTATTCGAGTCTGTCGACGAGATCAAGGAACTCATGTCACAGCCTGAGGTGACGTCGGCGAGGCTTGTGGTCAACCCTGAGAAAATGGTGATCGACGAGGCCCGTCGCACGTACAGCTATCTCAGCCTCTTTGGATACGGCGTGGACGGCGTGGTGGTAAACCGGATTCTTCCTGACGAGGTTGCCGACCCGTATTTCGAGCGATGGCGCGCCATCCAGAAAGGGCACCTCGATGAGATCGACGATGCCTTTGCAGACGTGCCCCGCTTGCGGCTGAGGCTGTTCGACGACGAGATGATCGGAACCGACCGACTTCGACTCATGGCCACGGAGCTCTACGGCGATACCGACCCGGTGTTTGGGTACGAGGCAATCAGTCCATTCCGAATAACGGAGCAAAACGGCGCCGTCACGATGGAGTTGGATCTTCCGCTGGTGGAGAAGTCCGATCTCGATGTGTTCCGACACGGTCGCGAGCTCTATGTGCGGCTGGGTCCGTACCGGCGATCTTTCATACTTCCAGATGCGCTGCACCGCAGAGAGGTGACCCGTGCTCGACTCATGGGCAGAGGGCTGCATGTGACTTTCGAAGTCCCGGCTGGTGAAGACTGATGGACCCCTCTCCGACGGTGACAGCAATGGGGCGGGCGAGCCGCCGGGCGGTTTACCACCTCCTTCAAGCGGGCATCGAAGGTCTCAAGGCCGTCGAAGCGGTGATCGAGGAAATAGGTGCAATTGGGGATGAAGATGGCCATCATGTTCAGGACTCCAGTCGGCAGAAGATCGAGATCGAATGACTGACGAAACCAAAAGCCTTCGACCCGACGATGTGCTCCCGCCCAAGGGAGTGAGCATTCAGAGCAAGCGTCTAGTCGCGGATGCGGCGTTGATGCTGCCCAACATCCTGAAGCTGGTTGGACGACTACTGCTCGATCCGCGGGTGCCCCGCCGGGCGAAGATCACGCTCGGGATAGCGGCCGCTTATGTGATGAGCCCGATCGACCTGATTCCTGATGTGATCCCGGTCATCGGTTGGGCCGACGATGTTCTGCTCGTCCTATTCGCTATCGACTCGTTGATCGAGCGAGCCGGTCCCGAGATTGTCGATGAGCATTGGGATGGTCCGGGTGATCTTCTCAGTCTGGTGCGAGAAGCAGTCGGGCTTTCGCGCTCCATCATGCCAAAACGCCTTACCGCCATCATCGACCGTCTCTCCGGCTAGTGGTGGGTCGCAGAAATAATCACCGCTTCTCTCCGGCCCTCGACGTTCCTGGCGGCGTCCTCCGCCTTGACGCATCTCGCCGATGCGCCTTCGTTGTGCGTCCTGGCCAGATAACGCCGATGACTCGGAGACACGCGGGCGCTATTTCCACGACCCACCACTGAATCCAGCCTGGTTGCCAGGTTTGTCGACTGTTCTGGTCTAGCTTGACCGGCCAGTTATGGACTTCCGCCGTATCGGATCACTACCCCCGTACGCCTTCGCCGAGGTCAACCGTCGCAAGGCCGAGGTTCGACTCAGCGGGACCGACGTCATCGACCTCGGATTTGGCAACCCCGACATTCCATCTCCGGATCAGGCCGTTGAGACCCTGATTCGCGAAGCGCGTCAGCCGTCCAATCACCGCTACTCGGTCTCGAGAGGGATTCAGGATCTCCGTGAAGCACTCGCCGGTCGTTACATGAGGAGGTTCGGGGTCGAGTTGGATCCAGAGACGGAGATCATTTCTACGATTGGCGCCAAGGAAGGTCTGTCCCACCTCATGTGGACCCTGGTTCAACCCGGTGATGCGGCCATCGTTCCTGAGCCTTCATATCCGATCCACATCTACGCCCCGATTATCGCCGGCGCTGAAGTCCGGAAGGCGCCGATTGGATCGGAGGAGGACTACTTCGAGGTAGTCAACAGGATGTTTCGAAACTCGTGGCCTCGCCCCCGGGTGATCATCGTCAGCTTCCCGCACAATCCGACAACCAAGACCGTAGACCTTGGGTTCTTCAGTCGACTTGTTGATTTCGCAAAAACAAACGACGTCGTCCTTGTACATGATTTCGCATATGCGGACATCGCCTTCGATGGTTATCGGCCGCCTTCGATCCTCGAGGTTCCGGGCGCCAAGGACGTGGCGGTGGAGCTGTACTCGCTGACGAAAGGCCACTCGATGGCCGGATGGCGTGTTGGGTTTCTTGCAGGGAACTCCGAGGTGGTGAGTGCATTATCCAAGCTCAAGTCCTATCTCGACTACGGAACGTTCCAGCCGATCCAGATCGCCGCGGCAGAGGCTCTTGCTACGGGCGATGGGTTCGTCGCCGAAGTGAACAAGACATATATGAAGCGTCGGGATGCACTGGTGGATGGACTGGCCGACATCGGATGGAAGGTTGACAAACCTTCCGGGACGATGTTCGTTTGGGCGGAGGTGCCTGGCCCATATGACGAGATGGGCTCTTTGGGGTTCTCCATCCACTTGCTCGAACACGCCGGTGTTGCTGTTAGTCCCGGTGTTGGCTTCGGGCAATCGGGGGAGGGGCACGTCCGGTTTGCTCTTGTCGAAGATGTCGCCCGAATCGATATGGCGACCGACCGCATCGGCGAGGCTCTGGACCGCCTCTAAAGGGCGTACCATTTCTGGGATGGCATTTGCTGATGGGATAGCCGACTTCCGTTCCGATACCGTCACCCGCCCGACTCCCGAAATGGTCGAGGCGATGGCCTCTGCTCCGTTGGGGGATGACGTCTATCGAGACGACCCGACGGTGAACGCGCTGGAAGACGAGGCGGCGATGGTCACCGGCAAGGAAGCCGCGATATTTGTCCCGACCGGGACGATGGGCAATCAACTCAGCATCATGTTCCACACCAAACCCGGCGAGGAGATCCTGGCCCACGCTGGCAGCCACGTGCGGTCGGTGGAGGCAGGAGCGCCCCAGGCTCTGTCGGGTGTGGCTTTTCGAACAGTGTCGGGGGATGGTGGCCAGATCACTTCGGCGGACGTCGAGAATGCGATGTCAACGGTGGGGTTCTATCCAAGAATCGGGCTTCTGATCTGGGAGAACACCCACAATCTTTCGGGCGGACGAGTTATTCCGATAGAGACGATGGAGGAGACCTCATCGACAGCGCGGGAGCACGGGCTGGCTATCCACATTGATGGGGCACGCATATTCAATGCAGTAGCAGCAACGGGCTTGCCCGCCGACCGATGGGCGGCAGTAGCCGACACGATCCAGTTTTGCTTCTCCAAAGGACTGGGCGCCCCCGTCGGGTCGATCGTCTGTGGAGAGCTCTCGGCAATCGATGAGATCAGATACCTGCGAAGGCGACTGGGCGGCGGAATGAGACAGGCCGGTGTCATCGCAGCGGCTGCTCGCGTCGCCCTTTCCGGGCGTGATCGGCTCGTCGAAGACCATGTTTTGGCTCGGAAGCTGGCGACGGTGCTGGCTGAGCGATTTCTCGGCAGTGTCGACGTGGACTCGGTCGAGACCAACATGGTGAGAGTTGAGTTCTCCAAGCTGGGGATCTCGTGGCCGGAACTCAGCGATCGTCTCGACGGCGACGGAATCAAGACCAGCGCACCAATCGGTGGGGCGTGGCGCGTCGTTACCCATCGGGACGTCAACGCCAAAGACGTCGACCGACTAGTAACCCAACTGGTTTGATTGCGGTCCGATAACAGGTGAGCTTCGGAGTTCTTTTCCCCGGCCAGGGAAGTCAGTTTGTAGGCATGGGCGCAGACCTGTTCGACGCCCGTCCCGACCTGCTTGGTGAGCGATCGGATCAGATCCTCGGATGGTCTCTCCGCGCTATGTGCCTCGAAGGACCCGAGGAGGATCTCACCCGGACCGAGCACGCCCAACCCGCCCTCTTTGCGCTCAGCTACGCCCTCTGGGACATTCTTGGCGAGGGCCTCCCTTCACCACCCGCGGGCGCCGCAGGCCATTCTTTGGGTGAGTACACGGCGTTGACGGCATCGGAGGCCCTTGG
>QIDW01000455.1 GCA_003230435.1 Acidimicrobiia bacterium
CTAGAGATATCTCTCCGACTACGGCTACAGCCGCATCGGCATCCGCGAGGTCTATGGCTTCCCTGAGTGCTGCAAGGGTCGCGGCACGGTAGAAAGCCCCTGTGTCAAGATGGGGCAGACCGGCCCTGCTGGCTACGGCCTTGGACACGGTGCTTTTCCCCGTCCCACTAGGGCCGTCGACTGTGACGATCATCTCATTCACGGCGGCCGAGATTAGGGCAATGGGAATTCTCGAGGTTTCTTTCCGATTTGGGGTCAAACCCCTTGAATCTGTCTTAGGTCGAACGTATGTTCGATGTTATGGATTGGTCTCGAGCTACTTCGGATGAGATCGACCGGGGTTTCGATCATTTCGGCGGTTTGCATTCTGCTTCTGCCGCCGAACTGTGTGCGCTGATTCAGGCTGCCGATGTTGCCCAGTCGTGGATGACAGATGGGGCCAGGAGTCTGACCGATTGGGTGTCTGTGCGGCTTCGGGTTCGTGATGACACTGCCCGTCAACTGGTTTCGGTGGCGAGACGGCTTTCTGATCTTCCTGTCCTCAACAAACGGTTCGCTTCTGGTGACCTTTCACTGGATCAGGTAGACGCCATCTCTCGTATGGCGACTGCTGATACTGAGGCAGGACTGATCGAAGAGGCTCTCGGATTGTCGAATACTGCTTTAGACCGGGCCGCCCGCAGGGCGAACCCGCCTTCGGCTTCCGATGAGCGGGAGGCTCACCGGGTGCGGGCCTTGTGGATACAACGCACCCTGGACGGAGCCAGCGGAAGACTTACTGCTCATCTGCCCAACACCGAACTGGAAATAGTGGAAACGGCCATCACTCAAAGGGCTGACAAGATCGGTCCTGACCCTGGAACCGGACTGTTCGACCCCTATACCCAACGTATGGCTGATGGGCTGGTGGAGGTGTGTGCCACTACCGGTGACCAGACCTCAACCCCTCCTCAGATCTCCGCCTATGTTGATTTAGACGTCCTCCTAGCCGAGGATGATGGACCTGGTGCCCATGAACTCGGGTCCGGTGCTCTCATCCCCAACGAGACAGCAAGAAGACTGTCCTGTGACTGTGTTGTTGAAACGGTGGTCACCGACGGCAGCATCGTCGTCGGCGTGGGAAGGAACAGCAGAACCATTCCCGGATGGTTACGTCGTCTGGTCCATCACCGTGACGGAGGGCAATGCCAGTTCCACGGATGTGGAAACACCAACTGGTTACAGGTTCACCACATTGTCCACTGGTCCCAAGGAGGAGCCACGGATCTGGACAATCTGATCCTCCTCTGTGGCTTTCACCACCGTTTTGTCCACGAACACGGCTGGAATATCACTACCAATCCCGACGGGACGTTCCAGTTTCGCAAACCCGACTGGACTCTTCATCCCCGGCCCAAACCAGGTTTACATCCCAGACTCAAACAACTGGTCGGAGCTGACCGACCTACATAGGGGCCGCCCCCGTTTCGGGGGCGCCGCCCCCGCCTCGGGGGCGCAACGCTCCCACCTCCGGACCAACCACCGAATACGACCCGAGCTAATCGAAGATTGGTGACTACCGTCCCCGTCTCCCATGCGCTGGTCAGAAGCCTTCATCCCAACACTTCGAGACGCTCCCGCCGATGCCGAGGCGGTGAGCCATAAACTGCTGGTCCGAGGCGGTTTCATCCGCCAACTAGCGGCCGGTTCCTACACGATCCTGCCTCTGGGGCAGAAGGTCAGGCTCAAGGTGGCTGGGATCATTCGCGAGGAGATGAACGCCATCGGGGGACAGGAGATGGTCTTGCCCACGCTTCATCCAGCCGAAGTTTGGAAGAAGTCTGATCGTTACGACCTCATGGGCGAGAATCTCTTCAAGCTCAAGGACCGCAAGGACGCCAACCTGGTCCTGGGCATGACCGAAGAAGAGATCTTCGCGATGCTTGCCCTGGAGCTCTTCTCCTACCGAGACTTGCCCCAAATCTGGTATCAGATGCACACCAAGTTTCGTGACGAGCCCCGTCCGAAATCGGGTCTCCTCCGGGTGCGTGAGTTCACCATGAAGGACTCCTACACCCTGGATATCGATGGGGCGGGTCTCGATGCCGGCTTCGACAAGCACCATGAGGCCTACAAGAGAATCTTTGCCCGAATTGGCCTAACCGCCGTCGACGTCCAGGCCTCGTCAGGCGCGATGGGGGGTACGGAGTCCATCGAGTTCATGCAGAGAAGCGATGCCGGTGAGGACTGGGTCGTCACATGCGAAAACTGTGACTATCGGGCGAACCTACAGAAAGCGATTTCGACGCTGCCCGAGATCGACGACGGCGAAAGTGGTGAGTTGACGCGGTTCGCCACTCCCGGGCTGCGAACCATCAAGGCTCTGGAAGAGGCCCATCCGGAGTTTGCGACCGCTGAACGCCAAATCAAATCCCTCGTCTATGCCGTCGAAGGAGAGCCGGTCATAGTCCTCCTCCGAGGTGACCATGAGCTTCAGGAGCAGAAGCTGATGGACGCTATCGGAGCAGCCGACCTGCGGCCGAGTCTGCCCGAGGAGATCAGGGATCTGCTCGGCGCGGATCCCGGCAGTCTCGGAGCGGTCGGTGTCGAAGGTATCCGGATTCTCGCCGATCCTGCACTAGAGGGCCGCGTAGGAATGGTCACAGGAGCCAACGAGGACGATTGGCATTACAAGGGCGTTGATGTCTCACGCGACATCGATGTAACCCAATGGGCGGAGTTGAGAGCTGTCACCACAGGGGAGTCGTGTGTCGAGTGCGGTCATTCTCTGGAGTTGTGGAAGGGGATAGAGGTCGGCCACATCTTCAAGCTCGGAACCAAGTACTCCGAGGCCTTTGGTTCCTACGTCCAGGACGAGGATGGAGAGAGCCAGCCGATCATCATGGGTTCGTACGGCATCGGAGTTGAGCGTGGGGTCGCAGCTGTCGTTGAGGCCAACCACGATGAAAACGGAATCATCTGGCCTGTTTCAGTGGCTCCCTTCGAGGTTGTGATCACCGTTGTTCGAGTCGATGACGATACGACGCGAGCCGCCGCCGAAGACCTGTACAGCCAACTTGAAGATGCTGGCATCGATGTGCTCTTGGACGATCGGGTCGAGCGCCCGGGGGTCAAGTTCGCGGACTCCGAACTGATCGGGATTCCCTACCGAATCACAGTTGGTCCTCGGGGGGTGGGCGAGGGCATGGTCGAACTCACCGAGCGCAGGGGACTCGAGAAGGAGAATGTGGCGCTGGGGGAGGTAGCGGCGACGGTCATCGACAGCGTCGAAAGGCAACGTTATGGCGTTTAGGGCTCAGGTTCGATTGGCCTTATAATCCGGGCAGACAACAGGACGCTTTTCATCAGGTGGGCGCCCACGGCGCTCATCTGATTTGTTGTGGAGTGACATAAGTGACGCAGGTAGCCGACATATGGGATTTGGTTGAGCCCTACCTCGCCGCGGAACGACTCGAGCTGGATGATCTCGAGCTTACCGGGCAGGGCCAGGGGCGGATTCTTCGCGTCACGGTGGATGGGGAGGACGTCACAGTTGATCGTCTCGCTTCCCTCGCCAGGGGGTTGTCGAGGTTGCTCGACAACGAAACCGAGTTAGAGGGCCAGTACCAACTAGAGGTGAGCTCTCCTGGTTTGGAGCGAAAGCTCAGGCGACCTTCGCATTATCAGAAGTCTGTAGGTCGAGAGCTGGTGGCCAAAGTGTCTCTTGGCGAGGCGAAGGCCACTATCCGAGGGGTCCTCGCGGGCGCCAACGATGACTCTTTCACGATCGAGGCCGATGACGGCCCAAGCGTGGTCAGCTATGAAGATGTAATCACCGCCAAGACGGTGTTCAGGTGGGAGAAGGCCCCCAAGCCGGGCCACTGAAGGAGAAACATGAAGCTCGACACGATGATGGAGGCCATCGAGGTTCTCGCTCGCGAGCGGGGAGTGGGCGTCGACACGATTCTCGATGCTTTTGCCAACGCCCTGGTCGCCGCCTACAAGCGGAGTCCTGGTGCGGCCGAAGAGGCGAGGGTCACGATCGACCCCGAATCCGGAGAAGTAACGGTCTACGCCCAGGAGCTCGATGAGGACGGCAACGTCACCGACGAGTGGGAGGACACACCAGAGGGCGAGGCTTTCGGGCGGATTGCAGCTCAGTCGTTCAAGCAGGTCATGCAATTCAAGCTGCGTGAGGCCAAACGCGAGATCGTCTACGAGATGTATGAGGGCAGAGAGGGAGACCTCGTCACCGGAATCGTGCAGCAAGTGGACTACCGGTCGGTCATCCTCGATCTTGGTGACGCTGAAGCCATCCTCCCGGGCAGCGAGCGAATTCCGTTCGAGCGTCTGGAGCGCGGGAATCGGGTCAAGGCGCTGATCCTCGAGGTACGCAATGAGCCCAAGGGCGCACAGATAGTTGTCTCTCGAAGTCACCCGGACCTCGTTCGGCGTCTCCTCGAACTCGAAGTACCGGAGCTAAGCGACGGGACCGTTGAGATCGTCAACATCGCCAGAGAGCCCGGCCACCGCAGCAAGATCGCCGTGATATCCCATGACCCCAATGTGGATCCCAAGGGCGCCTGCGTCGGTGCCCGCGGATCTCGAGTCCGCCAGGTTGTGAACGAGCTCCGTGGCGAAAAGGTAGACGTAGTCCAGTGGCGCGATGATATTGCTCAGTTCATCGCGGAGGCACTGGGTCCGGCCAAGGTGAAGGAAGTTCGTATCGATGAAGAGGAGAAGACGGCTGAGGTAATCGTCTCAGAGCATCAATTGTCGCTTGCAATCGGGAAAGAAGGCCAGAACGCTCGGCTTGCTGCCCGGCTCTCCGGCTACAAGGTCGACATTCGGTCCGATGTGGAACCTGCTGTCGAGGAGGAGGGGACCCCTGCCAAAGGCGACGGGCCGGTCGAAAACGATGCTGCTGGCAGCGAAGAGACTCCAGCCGGGAGCGATGCCCTGGCCGAAGGCGATGCTTCTGGGACCGAGGAGACCGCCGCAGAGGCGACCGACGATGAGGACGCCGTCGATGTGCCGGCGGGTGCAGGCGTGCCAGCTACAGATGAGAGTGAGTGATCGCTGAATGAGGGTTTACGAACTGGCGCGTTCTTTGGGCGTCGATTCCAAGGATGTCCTCGTCATGTGCGAGGAACTCGAAATCGACGTCAAAACAGCGTCGTCGGGCCTGAGCGAGGAGGCCACAGAACTACTTCGCTTAGCGTTCGCCCCGGCCGACGAGTCTCCGGAACAAGATGAGTCCGTCGAGGAAACCACCGCCGAAGAGACAGCTGTAGAGGCTGGTGAGGAGGAAGAGGGGGCCGAGGAGGTGGCGGAGCCGTCCCAGGAGATTCGGCTCGTCTCCATCAAAGAAGGTGCCACAGTTGCAGAGTTCGCCGAGGCCGTTGGCCAATCCGTCGGCGAAATCGTGAGGGCCTTGCTTGAAAACGGAGTTCCGGCTGGTGCCGAACATCAGATGCCTGCCGAACTAGTCGACTCGATCGGCGAGAGTTTCGGATACATCATCGAGGTCGAGGCCCTAGTCGAATCACCGGCGGTGGCGGAGCGTCCCCAGTTCGATGACGATGAGGCAGATTTGGTGCCGCGTCCGGCAGTCGTAACGGTCATGGGCCACGTTGACCACGGGAAGACGACCCTGCTCGACACGATCCGCAAAGCCAACGTCGTGGAAGGAGAACAGGGAGGCATCACCCAACATATCGGTGCCTACCAGGTTGACGTGAGTGGACATGCCGTCACGTTCATTGACACGCCGGGTCACGAGGCGTTTACCGCGCTTCGTGCGCGTGGAGCCAATATCACCGACATCGTCGTGCTGGTGGTTGCGGCGGACGATGGGGTCATGCCGCAGACGGTCGAAGCCATCTCACACGCGAAGGCTGCCGGAGTGAAGATGATTGTTGCTATCAACAAGATGGATGTTCCAGGCGCAGATCCGCTCCGAGTGCGCACCGAGCTCACCAATCACGATGTCGTCACGGAGGACCTGGGGGGCGACGTTCCCAGCGTGGAGCTTTCCGCTCTCTCCGGCGATGGCATCGACGAGCTTCTGGAAGTCATCGATCTGATCGCCCAGCTCGAGGAATTCACGGGCAACCCGAAGCCGAGCGCCTCTGGCGTCGTGGTTGAAGCTCAGCTCGAGCGTGGCCGTGGTCCAGTCGCATCGGTGATTGTCCAAAGGGGGACCCTCAAGCAGGGCGACTCATTCGTTGCCGGTCCGGTGGCTGGTCGTGCTCGTGCTCTTCTGAGCGATGAAGGCGATCAGATCAAGTCCGCAGGCCCGTCGGCTCCGGTCCAGATCATGGGTTGGGAAGAAGTCCCTGCTGCCGGTGACTATTTCGAGGTGATGAAGAACGACCGAGAGGCTCGCAAACTAGCCGCCGAGCGTAGTGAAACGATTCGGTCGCGGTCTCATGTCGCTCCAAGCGCCCGAGATCGGCTTCAAGGCCTTCTCGAGTCGCTGCGAAGTGAGGATGCGACCCTCAACGTCATCGTCAAGGCCGACGCTCAGGGATCGCTGGAGGCCCTTCGCGAGTCCATCGGCAAGATCGAACGCGAAGGTGGAAAGATCCAGATAATCCACACGGCGGTCGGAGGGGTCAACGAAAACGACGTAACCCTCGCCGAGGTGACCGAATCGGTGATTGTCGGCTTCAATGTCCGTCCCGAGCCCAAAGCGCGAAAGCTTGCCGAAAGCGCAGGCATCGAGATCCGAACCTATGGGATCATCTACGAGCTTCTCGAGGAAATCGAACAGCTGCTCGTCGGCCAGCTTGCCCCCGACGAGGAGGAGCAGGTTCTCGGAACGGCCGAGGTGCGCGCGATATTCAAGGTGCCAAAACTCGGGACCGTCGCCGGTTGTTATGTCATCGAGGGTGTTGTTCAGCGAGGCGCCAAAGCACGTCTGCTTCGCGACGGTGTAGTTATCCATGACGGCGTGGTTTCGTCGTTGAGACGGTTCAAGGATGACGTCCGTGAGGTTGCGTCCGGATTCGAGTGTGGCATGGGCTTCGACGAGTACCAGGACCTCAAGGAAGGTGACAGCATCGAGGTCTATGTGATCCGCGAGGTGGCTCGCACCTGATGCGGGCTGCGGCCCTGCGGGTCGAGATTCATCTCCCCACACCACAGTCTCTGAAGGAGAAGAGGGCGGTTCTCCGCCCCGTAATCGAAGGTATGCGCCGTCTCGGCTCGTTCAGTGTCGCCGAGGTTGACCATCACGACGATTGGCAGAGGGCGACCATTGGTGTGGCTGTTGTCGCGCCGGATGGGCGAGGCCTTGACATGCAGATCTCGAAGCTGCGTCGCTACCTTGACTCCCGTCTTGAGATCGAAGTGTTCGACGTGTTCATGAGTGAGTTGGAGAAACCCGAGTGAGTGACAGGATGCTGAAGGTCAACTCAACACTGCGAGAGGTGATTGGAGAGGAAATAGAGCGGATGAGCGACTCTCGCCTCGAGATGGTCTCCATTACAGCCGTCGACACGGCCCCAAATCTGCGACATGCCGTCGTGTACATCGATGTCCTCGAGCGCGAGAGTCATGAACCGGCTTTGGATGCCCTGACCGGTGCGGCGAAGAGGCTGCAAACTGCCATCGCCGGGCAGGTGCGGATGAAATACACCCCGAAACTGGAGTTCGCCATAGATCCGGGTGTGGTCGGCGGTGAGCGAATAGATGCCATTCTTCGCTCGATTCAAGAGGGCAAACTGGAAGAAAATGGATAACACCGAGGGACTACAAGCGGCCGTCGACGCAATCGCGAAGACCGGGGATTTGGCATTGGCCTGCCATGTCGGGCCAGATGGCGACGCTCTCGGCTCCATGCTCGGGCTTGGCATTGCCGCGCGAAACGCCGGCAAGACAGTCCATGCGAGCTTTGGATCGCCGTTTGTCATGCCTCCCAATCTCGATTTTCTGCCCTCTGACCTGCTTGTTCCGCCCGGAGACTTCCCAACTGCCCCGGACTTGATGGTCGTGCTCGACGTGGGTTCGCCCGATCGTCTTGGTGAACTGGCCGCGAATGCCTCCAAAGCCGCAACCGTGGTGGTCCTCGACCACCACATCACGAACGAAGGTTTTGGGAGCATCTCGGTCGTCGACCCCGGGGCGGCGGCCACGGGAGAGTTGGTGTTCGATCTTTTGGGTTTGCTCGATTGGCCGATCACGCCCGACGTAGCGAACTGCCTCCACACAGCGTTGGTGACCGATACGGGCCGGTTTCTCTATTCGAATACGACTCCGCGAGCGCTGCAGATCGCCGCTGAACTGGTTGGTGCGGGTGCAGACCCGACCGAGATCGGGCGTCACGTCTATGAGGAGAGTCCTTTCGGATACCTCAAAGTGGCCGCAGTTGCTCTGGGTCGCGCCGAACTCGACGTTGACGCCCGATTTGTCTCAACCATCGTCACTCAGGCAGATCTGACGGCAGCCGGTATCGATTGGGGGGATATCGACAACCTCATCGACACACTTCGTCTCGCCAAGGAAGCAGACGTCGCCACGTTGGCGAAAGTGCAGGCAGACGGGCAAGTGAGAGTCAGCATGCGCTCGCGTGGAGGCACCGATGTTGGCTCACTCGCCGTAGCCATGGGCGGCGGCGGTCATCGTCTGGCTGCCGGCTTCACGGCAGAGACCGATGCCGATGTTGTGATCCGGCAGGTCCGGGAGGCCATCGAGGAGTATCGGTGACAGCGGGGTTTCTCATCGTTGACAAACCTGGGGGAATCACCTCCAATCGGGTCGTTGGGGAAGTGAAGAAAGCGACCGGCATCAAGAAGGTGGGTCACGCCGGAACCCTCGACCCGATGGCCACGGGAGCGCTGGTCCTTGCTTTGGGAAACGTGACGAGGCTGATTCGGTTTGTTCAGGACCAACCAAAGGAGTACCTGGCGACGGCCCAGTTCGGGGTCGCAACAGACACGCTCGATGCCGAGGGAGCTGTGCTCTCACGCGAGCCAATGAACTTTGAGCCAGATGAGCTCATGGCTGTGGTGCCCAGGTTCACAGGTGTCATCCATCAGATCCCACCAATGATGTCAGCGCTCAAAAAGGACGGCCGTCGTCTCTACGAACTGGCGAGAGAGGGACAAGTCGTAGAGCGAGAAGCGCGTCCGGTAGTAATACACGAACTCGAGATTCTTCAAGTTGGCGCAGGACCATATCCTGAAGTGGAGTTCAGGGTTGTCTGCGGCAAGGGGACCTACATTCGGTCCCTGGCTGACGATATGGCCGCCGTCCTTGGCGGGTCGGGTCATTTGACAGCACTGAGACGAACCCGCATCGGTTCGTTGAAGGCTGTCGACGGAATGTCGATGGAATCGATGGATGCCTGGCAGTCCTATCTCCTTACCCCGTCGGACGCGTTGACCGATCTACCGGCTGTCACAGTGAGTTCGGAGACCTTGCGCGGCGTTCGACATGGAATGAGGTTCGTCGGTGGCGACATTGTTGATGGCCCCGAGGGCGAGCCATACCGGGTTGTGGATGACTCTGGTTCTCTGGCCGCCATCTACCGACTTGATGGAGACCAGGCTCGACCCGAGGTCGTGCTGTCGACATGAGGGTGTTGCAAGGCTCGTGGACCGACTGGGATCCAGCTGCGGAGAAATCCTCGACCACCATCGGTGTGCTCGACGGCGTCCATCGGGGCCACCAAGCGCTGATCGCCGGGCTGGATTCAGACCTTGTGCGGACTGTCCTCACCTTTGATCCTCATCCCATCGAGGTGTTGCGTCCGGGGACGGATCCGCGTCTCCTCACCACCATCGAGGAACGGGTTGCCCTGCTGGACTCCTGGGGTATCGAACAGGTGGGCGTCCTTGATCTGAGGGAGATCAAGGAACTCGGACCCGGAGAGTTTGTAGATGAGGTGCTTGTCGGGACTATGCATGTCGGAGATCTTGTCGTTGGCCCCGACTTTCGATTTGGCTCCGAACGCGTCGGAGACGTTGACCTACTTCGCACGCTCGGGAAGTCCCGCAGATTCAACGTTCGTGTGTTCGACCTCGTTCGAGACGACGAAGACGTGGTGTCATCCAGCCGAACTCGCGAGATGGTCGAGTCGGGTCGCTTGCGTGAGGCCGAGGAGGCCCTGGGTGTCAGATACCAGTTGTCAAACACAGTTGTAAGTGGCGACCGCAGAGGGAGGGAAATCGGATTCCCGACGGCGAACCTCTTGCCACCCGAGCGCAAGGTGATTCCCGCCATTGGCGTCTATGCCGCCTTTGCCCGAGTGGGTGGCGAGGTACGCGAAGCGGCAGTGAATGTCGGTGTGAGGCCCACGTTCGGAGGGGGCGAACTACTCATCGAGGCCCACATCCTCGAGTTCTCAGATGATATTTACAACGAGGTGCTGACGATCGAGTTCGTCGACTTCCTGAGGCCAGAGATGAAATTCAACGATGTCGACGATTTGATAGCTGCCATGCAATCGGACGTGGAGAAGACCACACGTCGCCTCGCTGAGACCGCAGCGAATATGAGTTGATCCCTATTTGCTGTTAGAGTTCTGCGTGCATCCCCTCACTCATTCAGGTTTATCGCGCAATGAAAACAACCACCGAGATTGTCGCCGAATATGGCACTCACGAGAGTGACACTGGCTCTCCTGAGGTTCAGGTGGCGCTCCTTTCCGAGCGAATCAACCATCTGACGGAGCATCTTCGCGACCATAGGCATGACCATCACAGTCGTCGTGGCCTGCTCTTGATGGTCGGTAGGCGTCGAAGACTTCTCGACTATCTGCGTCGTCAAGACGCCGATAGGTATCGAAGTCTCATCGCCAAGTTGGGCTTGCGGCGCTAGCAAATTTTCGTGATGGGCGGACACCCGTTCGTTATGTCTATGCGGAGTGGCATTCCACCCCGTTCAAGAGGTGAGCCAGGTCGGTTGACAGTGGTCATGCCTTCTCCAAGGTGGAGGCATGACCACTGCCAACGGGCGCGGCTCCAAAGCAATCAACAACAAGGAGCACAACGTGCCCGAGAACACTGTTCGCAGTACCGTTGGCGGCAAGGACTTCGTCCTGAGCACCGGCAAACTTGCCGGCCAAGCCGATGGTGCTGTGGTAGCCACCCTGGGTGGTACCCAAATGCTGGTAACCGCCACAGCCAACCGAAAAATGCGGGAAGGCATCGACTTTTTCCCGCTTACCGTCGATTTCGAAGAGCGGATGTATTCCGTGGGAAAGATCCCCGGATCCTTCTTCCGTCGTGAAGGACGTCCGTCTGAGCAGGCGATTCTGACCTGCCGTCTCATCGACCGTCCCCTCCGTCCTTCCTTCAAGGATGGTTACCGCAACGAAACTCACATCGTTGTCACGTCTCTGTCAGTCGACCAGGAGAACCCCTTCGACGTTCTGGCACTCAACGGCGCGTCGGCTGCCCTCACGGTCAGCTCGATCCCATTCGAGGGTCCAATAGGAGCTGTCCGTCTTGGCTTGAAGAAAGGTGACTGGGTTGCCTTTCCGACCGAGGAAGACTTGACCGAGTCCGTGTTTGAACTTGTCGTGGCCGGTCGCCGCAATGACAGCGGTGACATCGACATCACCATGGTTGAGGCGGGAGCGACCGCTGAAGGTCTGCGTCTCGTCGCAGCCGGCGATCGTCCTTCCGATGAAGAAGCTGTCGCTCAGGGCCTCGAAGCCGCCAAAACCCATATAGCCGGGATGATCGACCTTCAGCTCGAGCTGGCGTCGCAAGTCGAGATCGTCGAGACAGAGTGGCCGGTGACCCTCGATTACTCCGACGAGATGTACTCGAAGGTTGAGGCCGCCGCTTCATCCGCAATCGCGGCAGTCCTCGAGATTGCCGGCAAGCACGAGCGCCAGGCCGCCGAGAGCGAAGCCCGGGATGCTGTCGTCGCCGAGCTCGAGATCGCCGAGGATGACGCCGAGACTCTCGGAGAGGCGAAGCGCGCCTTCAAGGCCGTCTTCAAGAAGCTGGCCCGTCAGCGGACGGTCTCCCAGGGCATCCGCATGGATGGTCGTGGCTCAAAAGATATCCGGCCCCTCACCATCGAGACTGGCGCAGTGGAGCGCACTCACGGATCGGCGCTGTTCCAGCGTGGCGAGACCCAGGTGCTGAATATCACCACCCTGGGCATGCTCAAGATGGAGCAGATGTTGGACACGCTCGACATTGCCGAGTCCAAGCGATACATGCATCACTACAACTTCCCACCATTCTCCACAGGAGAAGCGGGCTTCATGCGTGGTCCGAAGCGTCGGGAAATCGGTCACGGAGCACTTGCCGAGAAGGCGTTGCTCCCGGTGGTCCCCACATCCGATGACTTCCCATATGCACTCCGTCTTGTCTCCGAGGTTCTGGCGTCGAACGGGTCATCTTCGATGGCTTCTGTCTGTGCCTCGAGCCTCTCGATGATGGATGCCGGTGTGCCGATCAGCGCCCCGGTAGCCGGTATCGCCATGGGTCTGATCCACGAGGATGGCGAGTACACCACTCTCACCGACATTCTTGGCGCAGAAGACGCCATCGGCGACATGGACTTCAAGGTTGCCGGTACGGCAGACATCATTACGGCTCTGCAGATGGATACCAAGATTCAAGGTCTTCCTTCTGAAGTCCTCAGAGGCGCCCTTGATCAAGCTCGCGATGCCCGACTGTTCATCCTCCAAGCGATGGCCGACGTCATCTCGGAGCCCCGCTCCGAGATGAACAAGTGGGCGCCTCGCATTGAGTCTGTCGAGATCCCGAAGGACAAGATCGGCGAGATCATCGGCCCCAAGGGTGCGGTCATTCGCGAGCTCGAGGAAGAGACCGGTGCCAACATCGAGATCGAAGAGGCCGACGGTGTCGGCATCGTGCGTATCGCCTCCAATGATGGCGAGGCACTTGCCGCTGCCATGGAAAGGGTCCGCCAGATTGCTTTCCCACCCGAGGCTGAGATTGGTGCCGTGTATGACGGCAAGGTCGTCAACATCACCAAGTTCGGAGCATTCGTCAATATCCTTCCTGGACGCGACGGTCTCCTTCACATTTCACGTCTCGACGGCTCAAAGCGTGTCGAGCGAGTCGAGGACTATCTCTCTGACGGTGACAAATTGCAGGTCCGGGTTCGTGAAATCGACCGGGGCAAGGTGAGCCTCGAGTTGGTCGACGCCCTCGAGGGAGCGACGCTCCCCGATGCCGAAGCTCCCAAGGGTGGTGGCGGTGGCGGTGGCGGCGGCGGTGGTAACCGCGGTCGTGACCGGGATCGTGGCAGGGGCGGCCGTGGCCGTGACAGCCGAGACGATCGAGGTGACAGAGGCGGCAGCAACGATGGCGACAAGGGCGCCGACAAGGGCGCCGACAAGGGCGCCGACAAGACCGGCGTCGGCCAGTCGGGCGGTGGCAGACGATCGGCGCCGAGCTTCGACGAGACCTTTGAGAAGATGAGCTAAGCAACACCCTCAGTTAGAAACGGGACGGTCCGAAAGGCTCGTCCCGCTTCTTTTTGGTCGTACAGTTACAAATCAGATCGGTTGGAAACTGATTGGGGCTGGCTGAAATGGCTGTGGAGACCAACGGGACCGTGCAAATGAGAGGGGATAGCGGACCTGGTGTCAACGTTGTCGTGAGTGTCGACGAGGGTCGTCTTCGCATCCTCTCTGGCAATGAGCTCGTCGGGGAATGGGAGCTGGAGGAGATCGGTGTCCACGCGCTCCAAGATGGTTTTGCTATCCGGGCTGAGGGCGAGGAGTTCGTTCTGAAGGCATCCGACGAGGTGGGCCTCGCTGAGGAAATGGGCCTTGTTGCAGCCTCACCACGTCTTGCTCGAAAAGTCGCTGTCTCCCATAACCCTGAACCCCCTCCTGAGCCCATGCTGGCTGAAGACGGCTCCCAGGAGCAATCAAACGTCGACGCTATCGCCTTTGCTCTTGGTGGCGTCCTCGTTCTGTTGGGTGGGTCATTCCTGCGTATCGCGTCCGCCACGGGAGGAGGCGGGGAGTTCTGGCTCTCCTTTATCTTTGGCGGATTGGCAATGGTGGCCGTCGCCTTTGTCATGTCGATAGGCGCCAGGTGGGCACGACCGGTGGCGTTGCTGGTTCTTGTCGGCGTCATCGTTCTGTTTGGATTGGACGTCAGCAACGCAACAGCCGATGCCAGCTATCTCACGGCTTACGGATTCATCGCGGGCGGTCTCGTCGTGGGTGTGGCTGTCGTCTTCAGCGGGACCCGCACCGGCTCAGACTGACAACCACTCGTTGGACGGGCGGTAGCGTTCCTTAGTGCCCCCCAACGCCAATACGATGATGTTTCAACGGACAGATGACGCCGCTCGCGGTGTCCTCGTCCTCGATGCACCGCTGCGGGTGCGTCTTCGGTCTGCGTCCTTGCGAGGCGACGGCCCTGTCTCGCCGAAACAAACAACCGTATCTACGCTGGAGAGCACTTAGGTGCCGGAACTTCCCGATATCGTGGTCTACATCGAGGCTCTGCGCGGTCGTGTGCTCGGGAAAGAAGTGCATGGAGTCCGGATCGCCTCACCCTCTGTTCTTCGGACATACGATCCACCCTTTGACGCCCCGGTCGGCTCGACGGTCGAGGAACTCCACCGGGTTGGCAAGCGAATCGTCTTCGAATTTCTCAGCCCCCGGGTAGGTGGGGGGAGCACCGCCGAAGGCGGGGAGGAGGGCAACCTCTACCTGGTGATCCATCTCATGGTTGCGGGTCGGCTTCACTGGGAGACACGGAAGAAGGCGATTCCAAAGAAAGTTGGCCTCGCCTCCATCGACTTCGACTCCGGTTCCCTGATCTTGACCGAGCAAGGAACACGCAAGAGGGCCGGAATCTGGCTCCTGCGCGGTTGGGAAGGTGTGGCTGCGCTCGATCGTGGGGGAGTGGAGCCACTGGAAGTGGCACCTGATGAGTTCGGTAAGGCCCTTCGTTCGGAGAACCGCACCCTCAAACGCGCCTTGACCGATCCGCGCATCTTCTCGGGGATCGGCAACGCCTTCTCGGACGAGATTCTCTGGCAGGCACAGATGTCGCCGGTCAAACGCACGGCGCAGATGAGTGATGAGGAAGCGGGCCGTCTTCACGAGGCAGTGGTCCGGTCGCTGACGGACTGGACACAACGCCTTCGCGACGACGTGGGAGACGACTGGCCAAAGAAGGTGACTGCCTTTCGACCGGACATGGCCGTGCATGGAAAGTATGGGGAGCCGTGCCCTCGCTGCGGGTCACCGGTGCAGCGAATCGTCTACGCCTCCAACGAGACGAACTATTGCGCTACCTGTCAGACCGGGGGCAAGCTACTGGCCGACCGGTCCCTTTCGAGACTGCTCAAGGATGACTGGCCCAAGAGCATTGAGGATCTCGAAGAGGCCTAAGACGAAGTCAGGTTTTGATTGACCTCGCACCCATGAACGCCATGGCGTATGCGGCGTATGCCACCAATGCGCCGATGACGCCGAGAGCGTTGTCGTAGAAGCCGTGGCTGATGTCGTTGATCACCTCGACGATGCCAACCGCCACGAGCCCATATCCGATCACCTTCATCAGAATGGGCAGACGCTGGATTTTCTCCACATCCTCACGCTTCATTCTGGGAAGTACCGCAGCCAAGAGCGCCAGCACGATCGCCAGTGTGGTGACGCCGTAATCCTGGACGATCACGTCAAAGATGATCCATACGGCGAGGATGACGATTCCTGCAAGAGCCACCAGGCCCTCTCCGCTGGTGAAATCTGTTGTGTTTTTTGCCGATTCCTTCTCAGGGAGCGGCTCGGCGATCCCCTTCTCCTCTTCTGGATTGGGCGTCTGGAATTCGTCTGTCATCGCTCCTCCTTGGGTCTCATGACAACGTTCTGTGAACGTAGTCATGTGTATAACGCCGAATTCGGTTCACAGAAGGGGTTTGGGCCTCCTTTCTCTCTTGCCATCGAACATATGTTCGATAAGATGGAGTGCCCGACAGTCAAATCAAGGGGGGCGACCCCCTTGAACCCCCGACAGGAGTCAACTTGGGCATCCACGGTGTCACTCCAGGATTTGCTGAGGACATCACAACTCCCCTTCCCGTTCAATACACCCGGGAAGAAGGGTTTCTGCATCTTCAACCCGGTCGGGTCACCGAGTTGATCGGTGCCCCCGGCACCGGGTTGACCCGACTTGGCCTGAAGTTGCTTGCCGAGCCTTCTCGTGTTGCGTCTGTGGTTGCCCTGGACACCCGGGGATGGATCTCACCCGAAGCCGCCTGGGAGACAGGTGTTCTTGCCGAGCGACTGGTCATCGTCCGTTGTGACGACCTGATCCTTTGGCCCAAAGTCACTGCGGCGCTCCTGGAGGGAGTCCGGGCTGTGTACGCCGAGGTTCCAGCCTTGATCAAAGATCATGACCTCCGTCGTCTCACGGGGCTGGCTCGAGCCCGGAAGGTGGCTGTGGTGATGCGTTCGATGGGCAATGGTCTTCCTACGGGCATCGCCCACCTCAGACTCCGCGCCCTCGGGGTCACCTGGGAGGGAGCCGATCGGGGTCACGGCAAGTTGAAGAAGAGACGTCTGGTACTGGAGGCGTCGGGCAAAGGCGCCGCCGGGATAACCCGTCGATTTGAGGTGGAGGATGAAGGTACGGACGCTGTGCGTGTGGTTTCCGATGTGGTCATTGACCAGGCCAGACGCTCCGTCGGATGAGCCGGTTCTCGTAGTCGATGATCGTGTAACGGGAGCAACCGAAGATGTTCTGACAGTCGGGGTCACCCTTGGCATGCCGCGTCGGGATGCCGAGGCTCTGGCTCCGTTCGCCACCGTATTGGTTCGTGACTTGGCCGACGAAGCGCGTTGTTTCGAACCCGTCGTCGAAATGGTTGAGAATCTGGTTCCACGAGTGGAGGTGGTGTCACCGGGTCTGATGTTCGTACCAGTTGCTGGCGCTGTCCGCTTCTACGGAGGAGAGGGGCCACTTGCCGCCGAGGTGGCAAAAGAGCTCGACGAACTCACAGGTGATCAGAGGGGCGGAGATGCCCTTGTTGGGATAGCCGACGGTCCATTCGCAGCCCGTTGGGCGGCTGCCACCGCCACGAGCGACGAACCCCATGTAGTTGCTGACACGATCGGGTTTCTCTCCCGACTCGATCTCTCCACCCTTCGGGAGGCGATGGGCGGTGAAGAGATGATCGATACCTTTCGATGGTTGGGGCTCTCCACTCTCGGAGATCTGGCAGGGCTACCCAGAGAGACACTGGCCTCCCGGTTCGGGAACCCGGGTGTGTTGGCTCATCGTCTTGCCACCGGAGAGGATCGTCTTGTCGACCCCCGAGACATTCATCCTGAACTCGGGGTGCAGATGTCTTTTGAGGAACCTCTGGAGAGTCTCGACGCAGTGGCTTTCGCAGGTCGAAACCTGGCCGAGCGGCTATTGAAAGGACTACGTGCCGCCGGGGTGGCGCCACATACGGTGACTGTCATTGTTGAAGCCGCGCAGGGATCCACTCGTGAACGGATCTGGCGTTCGGCCGACCCTTTTACCGAGAAGGCTCTGACCGATCGGGTGTGGTGGCAGTTGCGAGCCTGGGTGGAGACCGCTGGTGTTCCCGGCGGGATTGTGGGGTTGAGCATCACCCCGGCCGATCTGTCAGGAGAAGGGAGACAGTTGGGTTTGCTCACCGACGAGTCGTCCAGCATCGAGGCGGACCGAGCATTTGCACGGGCCCAGGCTTTGCTTGGCCCTGATCGGGTTCTTCAGGGTCGGGCTCAGGGCGGTCGGATGCCGGGAGAGAGAGTGGCCTGGTCACGGTGGGGTGAGCCAGAGGTCGAGTGGGAGAGAGATCTCGATGCGCCGTGGCCGGGGGCCACTCCTTCACCTAGCCCGGCTTTGGTGCCGCCTCGTCTCCAACCAATCGATGTGGAGTGGGATGCTGGGTTGCCGACCCGGATCCGTCTCGGGTCGCGCTGGGAGCCGGTCCTTACCTGGAGTGGGCCCTGGCGACTCAGTGGGCGATGGTGGGCCGGAGAGCGCGACGCCGATCGTTACCAACTCGTTACTTCGGTGGGTGCTTTTCTGTGTGTGGTGTCAAAAGGAAAAGCGTTTCTGGCTGGGGTTTATGACTAGGGATGTCTCTTCTTTCTGCGCAAAAGATCAAATGCGACGCGCCATGCATTAGGAAAGCGGTTTCAGGCGACCTCGCCACCCATAGCGGTGACACGACTCGAGATTATCTCGTAGACCTGGTCGCGGAGGTCACCCGTGTTGGAGTAATCCAGGCCGGCAGTCTCTATGGGCGGGTCGATGACGATTCGTATCGGACCGCCGTACACCCATGCCTTGCCGGGAGGAAAGGCCTCGTAGCTGCCGTGGATCGACATCGGCAGCACAGGGAGTTGGCTCGCAATTGCCATGGTGAAGGCACCTTTCTTGAACCGTTTCATGACACCGTTGCGAGGCCGTGTCCCTTCGGGGTAGATGATCAAGCTTCGTTTCTTGGCGATGAGCTCCTTGGCCTGCCGATTGACAGTTGCGTGCACCGCGCCCCTTGCTTCGCGGTCCACCTCAACTATTCCGACTGCCCTCATGCCCTGGGCAAAGAGAGGGATCTTGAAGAGCTCGGTTTTGGCAAGGAAGCGGATCGGCAGTCTGATCGCCAGAAAAGCGGACATGATGTCGAGCGTCGAGAGGTGATTGGCGACGACCACGTACGAGGTGTTGGCCTCGATGTGGGACTGACCTTCGATCGTGAGTTTGGCTCCGGCCATCACAATCCAGGTCCGAGACCAGAAGCGAATGATCTTGTCGACGACAGGCGAGGTGTCCTTGATGAACGCCGCGATCAGGACCAACGGGGTGCAGATGATCGTCATGAGGACTCCGACGATCCATGTTGCTGCAGTCCTGAACCCAACGATGACCCAACGCATTACAAGCGAGCGTAGTTGCGCGGCACTTAACCTGGTTTGCATGGACAAGGACCAGATTCGGAACCGGGCCCGGGGCCAAACACCGATCGAGCCCGACGTCGGTTCGTCTGTTGTATCGGGTCTCTTCGTGTGGTTGTCCGGGCGATTGCCTGGAACGATTTCGGCGTATCTGGCGCTGCCTGATGAGGTAGACGTCACGCCCCTCTTTGAACGACTTCCGGGCTGGCGCTGGATACTCCCCAGGGTTGAAGTCGATGGCTCACTTACGTTCCGGGACCGTGAGATACCAAGGGAAGTGCACCGGTTCGGCATGGAACAGCCGGTCGAACAAGGTCACGTGACCCCCGTGCATGAGATTGACGTTTTTCTGGTTCCCGGGATGGCGTTCGACGTGTCCGGAGGACGTCTGGGAAGGGGAGCGGGCTACTACGACCGACTGCTGGCAGCACGGAGGCCCGACGCCACTGCTATCGGTGTTGCTACTGAGATGAAGATGATCGAGTCGGTCCCGGTATTCGACCACGACCAGCGCGTGGATTGGCTGGCAACAGAATCTGGGGTCAGGGAGTGCTCTCCCATGACGTGACTTTGTCAAGCGAAATGACCACCGCCGGCCCACGGGGAGAATTCTCGGCGTATTGCCCGTATTTGGCGCTGAGGGCCGCTGCCGACTCTTCCCAGACCTGATCTCCGATGTGGATTGATGCCTTCCCGTCAACCCGAACCCACCACAAGGCCGTCCAGTCCTCCGAGTAGTGGTCAGACATCAGAGTGGCAACCGGGTTGTTTTCTATGTTGATCAATCGTTGAAGACGGTCGGTGGTCTTGGGTTTGTGATCAATCATTGTGACTACGGAGTTTCCAACCAGCGCGTACGTAACCGGGACGATGTGAGGTTGGCCGTTTGGGCGGGTGGTGACGAGATGCCCGACCCTGGCGACTCCAAGCCGGGAGAGAGCTTCAGTGCGATCCATTGGATTCAGGAATCAGGGGTTCGACGGTCTTCCAGATGGTTTCTGCCCAGCGGGCGTGACCGGCCGCACTGACATGGAAGAGGTCCGGGGACCACAACCTGCGGTCTTTGTACCAGAGGCCACTGTTGTCGCTGCGCTGGTGAACAACAGCAGTTCCATGCCTATCAGCGATTCTCCGATGTGCCTGATCGAACCCAAGCGCTCTTCGCGAGAGCATGGTGCTCAGGGGAGGGTACAGACGCGGTATGGATCCGAGATCTCCGACACCGCTTTGGATCACCACGGCCCCGGTCTCGGCAAGGCCACCGATGAGATAGTCCAGATTGTCCTCAAACCGGCGTCGAGGCACCCCCTTGATGGCGTCATTTGCGCCAACAGACACAAAAATGATGTCGGGTCGGAAGGCAATGGCATCTCCCATCTGCTCGTCGATGAGGTCGCCGGCGCGCGATCCACCAACGGCGAATGACTGAAGGATCACATGTCGACTCTCGGAGAGCCGATCGCAGATGATGGTGACCCAGATCTCGTCCGGGCCGGCGACGCCCGGTGCCGTAACCGACGAGTCACCGAGCACCGCAACGCGGAGGTGGGGATGGCGGGGGTCGCCGAACTCGCCGGATGGGTCGAACTCGGGTTGGCTGGGGGAGGGTCGAAGCAGGGCGTAGGCAGTTTCTAGGCCCACGATCATGGTTCCGGCAATAGCGCCGCGCTTTATCAGAGTTCGGACCATGACATCAGTTTGGCAGCGGTTGGCGGCTTTTCAGCCGTTGGCGGCCCGCTCGATCCTTGCTTTGAGCCCGAAACGACCCTTCGATTCTGTGAGGTCGACAACGGCCCCAACAGCGTCGGAGAACGCCGATGGGTCCTCCGGGCTGAATTCGAAGAGATCACCGTCGATGTCGATATCGAAACGGTAGATCGAGGTTCTTTCGGTGCTGATCTTGTCAATCGGCCATGACCCGATCTGCATGCGTCCAGCCGACACGCGAAATCGTCCGTCACTGATATCGATCAGCACTGTGCTGGGTTCCAAACTCGGCCCCTGTAGCCGCCCTGTGAATTGAGCCATCTAACACATCAATGTAGCGGACTTTCCAGCAGGTGGAACAGGGAGGGATGTCCAATTCGGAAGTACAGTTGTACTAGTCCCTTGACCAGGAGCTATGACGGAAACACCAAAGAACGGCTTGAATCTGACCAACAAGGTCCGATTCGTCACCGCGACCACCCTTTTCGACGGTCATGACGCGTCGATCAACATCTTCCGACGCATTCTTCAGTCGTCGGGTGCCGAGGTGATTCATCTCGGGCACAACCGGAGTGGGTTGGACATCGTCGCGGTCACCTCCTATCAGGGCGGTCATATGGAGTTCTACCGCTATCTGAGGGACCTCCTGGTGGAGCGGGGCGCCACCCACATTCGGATCTTTGGAGGTGGAGGGGGAACGATTCTCCCCGCCGAGGGAGACGAGTTACGCGAGTACGGGATAACCCGTATCTACTCACCCGACGATGGTCGCAAGATGGGGTTGGTTGGGATGGTTGAGGACATGCTGGCGAGCTCCGATTTCGCCACTGGCCAGTTGGCAGATGATTTCGAGCTTTCCCAACTTTCCGTGGACAGTCGCGCTTCAGTCGCAGGTCTCATCTCGGCGGCCGAGAACTACGGGGACAAGTACACCGACATCTTTGAGGATGTAGAGGCGAAAGCCGCAGCGTCGACCGCGCCAGTGGTCGGGATCACCGGGACCGGCGGCTCGGGTAAATCCAGTCTTGTTGATGAGCTCATCCGCAGGTTCTTGCTCGATTTTCCCGATCTTCGTTTGGCGATTATCTCCGTCGACCCGTCGAAGAGAAAGTCGGGAGGCGCTTTGCTTGGTGACAGAATCCGGATGAATTCTCTGCCACATCCCCGCGTCTATATGCGCTCTTTGGCTACGCGGCAAGCCAATCTCGCGCTATCGCCACATGTTCAACAGGCTGTCAACGTGGTGAAGGCGGCCGGTTACGACCTGGTGATCCTGGAGACGTCGGGTATCGGGCAGTCGGACACCGAGATAGTCGACTTCTCCGACCTGGCGATGTATGTGATGACGCCGGAATATGGGGCAGCAACCCAACTCGAGAAGATCGACATGCTCGACTTCGCCAATGTGGTGGTTATCAACAAGGCCGACAAGGAGGGTGCGCTCGACGCCCTCCGCGATGTTCGAAAGCAATACAAACGCAACCATCTCGCCTTCACCACCGACGATGAGAGTTTGCCGATTTACCTCACCGTTGCGTCGGATTTCAACGACCCCGGGACGAACCGGTTCTACGAAGCCTTTATCGCGTCTTTGGCGGCACGGGGTGCTCCGCTGGAGTCATCTCTTGACTTGCCGACGGCTGACGAAACCAAACGGCATGTCGTACCCCCTCACCGCAGCAGGTACCTCGCCGAGATCGTCGATGAGGTGCGTCGCTACAACGATTGGGCGAGTCATCAGGCTGTGGCCGCGGACCGCCTCTACCGACTTCAGGGAGCAGCCGAACTGACGTCGGTCGATGTCGCGGAAGACATCGCGGCGGCAACAGCCGAGGTGGATCCTGAGAATCTCCGTTCTCTCGAGCGGTGGGACGGCTTGGTTGCCGAGTACTCAGGCGAGGAATTCATCTATCACGTGCGGGGCAGTGAGATTCGAGTCCCACTCCATCATGAGACGTTGGCGCATACCCGGGTTCCGAAAGTGGCTCTACCCCGCTACCGGTCGTGGGGTGACCGACTCGAGTGGTTGCTTCAAGAGAACGTCCCGGGCGAGTTCCCCTATGCCGCCGGCGTGTTCCCGTTCAAGAGGGAAGAGGAGGATCCGGCTCGGATGTTCGCGGGTGAAGGACCTCCGGAGCAGACCAACGCCCGATTCCACTATGTCGCCGCCGGGATGCCGGCAAAACGGCTCTCCACGGCGTTCGACTCGGTGACTCTCTACGGAGAGGACCCCCACGAACGACCCGACATCTACGGCAAGGTCGGCAATTCGGGAGTCTCAGTCGCCACTCTCGATGACGCCAAGAAGCTCTACTCGGGTTTCGACCTTTCCGACCCGACCACCTCGGTGTCGATGACCATCAATGGGCCCGCCCCGATGATCCTGGCGTTTTTCATGAACACCGCCATCGACCAGGCCTGCGAGCAGTACATCAGTGAAAACGAGCTGTGGACCGGCGTGGAATCGAGGATCGACGAGATTTATGGAGAACGTCCCCGTCCCGTTTATGACGGTGACCTACCAAGTAGCAACGAGGGTTTGGGTCTACGTCTCCTCGGTGTCACCGGCGACCAGGTATTGCCCGCGGACGTCTACGAGGAGATCAAGACCAAGACGCTGAAACGTGTTCGCGGAACCGTTCAGGCAGACATTCTCAAGGAGGACCAGGCCCAGAACACTTGTATCTTCTCCACCGAGTTCGCCCTGCGAATGATGGGAGACATCCAGCAGTACTTCGTGGCCAATGATGTTCGCAACTTCTATTCGGTGTCGATCAGCGGATATCACATGGCGGAAGCCGGAGCCAACCCGATCACCCAACTTGCCTTCACCCTAGCCAATGGCTTTACGTTTGTTGAGAACTATTTGGCCATGGGCATGGACATCGACGACTTCGCACCCAATCTCTCCTTTTTCTTCTCGAATGGTGTCGACGCTGAGTA
>QIDW01000266.1 GCA_003230435.1 Acidimicrobiia bacterium
CACCGTGTCCAGGAGTCTTCGGCAACGATCTCGGAGAAGTGATCGGGTATCCGACGGCGCCGCGATGCCAACCTCGATACCGCGACTTGGGCGCTACGTCTTGTCGAGAACCGATGCGCGCGGTCGATAGAGACGCAACGCGCAATACCAACCATCCACGATGTAGAGATGGTTGCTTACCCCGTCACCCTCCGGGGCCAGATGCAGTACCACGGAACCATCGACCTCGGCCGCAGCGGTGACCCTGTCGATGTTGAACGAGTTGCAGGGACTCTCCTCGAGGACCCCGTCGCGGTCGTAGATCGCCACGGACAAGAACGCATCGGCGGTTCTCTTCGTAGAGGGGGCGGGATTCGAACCTAAGACACCGAGCACCCGATGAGTGAGCGGACCGTCCACGCAGCCCCATGTCTAGCCATCAGCCAGAAGAGCAAGGGAGCGAAGCGATCGACTCCAGACATCGACCTTCGGGTTATGAGCGACAAAAGGAGCCTTTACAACGCTGATCATGGCTGATTAGCGATAGTCAACGCCGTGACATCGCCGTATGGCGGCTAATGGGTGACGGCTGGTGTCAGCGAGTGTCAGGTCGTTTGGCTTCAGATTGGCTTCAGTGGATCCGACCGAGACGACGTTCCAGCCACTCGGAGCTGACCACGCAGTGTGGCAATACCATGGACCCGGCTCGGAAACAACGGCGGCATATCCCACAACCACGAGCCATGTTGAGCAACACTCAAGAACTGAGTAACGTTCAGACTACCCTCAGGAGAGAGAAGGTAGCCAGATGGCGGATGCGAGCCGACAACGCCAACGCGACGTAGCGGTGCTGGGTGGCGCCGAGACCGAGATCGTGCCGGAGGATCTGCGTTCGATCCCTGAGATGGTGCTGGAAGCTGTCGCGGGTGCGCTCGATGACGCCGCTGTGCAGTGGGAGGACGTCGACGCGATAGTCACTGCCTCTGTTGACTTGTTCGACGGGCTGACGGCATCGTCGATCGCTGTCACGGAGGTTGTGGGTGCTGTGCTCAAGCCGGAGACCCGAATTGCGGCCGATGGCATGGCTGCGGCGATTCACGCCGTTCATCAGATAGCCGCAGGGGCCTACGGCACGGTCCTCGTGGTAGCGCATGGCAAGGCATCGATGGCGCCACACTGGGACCTCACGGAGTGGGCGATGGATCCGGTGTATCTCCAGCCCCTCGGAGTTGACTTCCTCACGGTCGCCGGTCTCCAAGCGAACCTCATCGCGGATTCGAACCGTGTCGGCAGGTGTGCATCCCTCGGGGACGGCGCCTGTGCAGTTGTCCTCAGCAGTTCGGTGCCGAGCGGAGCCGCCGTAATCACAGGAACTGGCCATGACCTTGACGCTCACTATCCCGGTGACAGAGACCTCAGCACATGGTCTGGGCTCCAACGAGCCGCGGGCCGTGCTTACGAGCAGGCAGGCGTGCGCGACCCGGCCACCGCCTTCGCCGTTGCAGAGCCGTCGTGCATGTTCCCCCACGAGGAGGGCCTTTTCGTTGAGGCAACAGCCATCGGGAAGAACACGCCGCTCTCCCCCAGTGGAGGCCTCATGGAGGGTACGGCACCTATCGTTTCGGGACTCACCCGTCTCCTCGCCGCTGCCCGTGCGATCGAAGGTAACCCCGGACGCAGGGCGCTTGCCCATGGTGCCTGGGGACCCGCGGGACAGGGTCACGCCGTGGCGATCGTGGAGGCGACATGAACGCTGTCGCTGTGATCGGCACCGGCCAGACCAATCACGCAAAGGCTCGCCCTGACGTCACCCAGCCGGAGCTCATACGGGAAGCGGTCGACGCTGCCCTCGTCGACGCCGGACTCACCGCTGACGACATCGATGCCGTGGTCATGTCGAACATGGAGATGTTCGAAGGCAGAGCTCTTCCTGAACTGTGGGTTGCAGAGGGCGCCTACGGGACAGGCAAGCCGGTCTTCAAGATCGCCACGGGAGGCACATCCGGCACGAGCGCCTGCATCGCCGGGTTCCACCAGGCTGGATCCGGCGCCTTCGACACCGTCCTTGTCGTTGGGTTCGAGAAGCACTCCGAAGGTCACACCCAGACAGGGATGGCTCTCGTTGATCCGTTCTGGGACCGCGCCGTCGCGTCAGGAGCGCTCGGGAACTTCGCTCTCTCCATCTCCCAGTACATGGCCGAACGAGGCGTCACTGAGGAGCACGCTGCCCAGGTAGCCGTGAAGGCACGGCGAAACGCAGCGAACAACCCACACGCCCATCTCCAGATGCCTGACCTGACCATCGACGATGTACTCAAATCACGCATGCTCGCCGAGCCCCTCCATCTCCTTGACATGTGCCCCCAATCAGACGGTGCAGCTGCGATCGTTGTCGCATCAGGCGACACCGCCCGCAAACGCGGACCGAAGGCCGCCTGGGTGCATGCAGCTGCTACCCGACACGACCAGCCCTACCTCGGGGACCTCGACCGCAGGCTCATCACAACCCGAGCCCTTCGCAGCGCTGCAGCTTCCGCCTACGCGCAAGCAGGGATCACCGACCCGCTCAGGGACTTCGACATCGCTGAGATTTACGAGCCGGCGAGCTACGCGGAGCTTGCCTGGTACGAAGCCCTCGAGTTCTGCGACGATGGCGAAGCCAGACGACTCATCGACGACGGCGTCACTTCGATGGATGGCGAGCTCCCGGTCAATCCTTCAGGCGGAGTCCTCTCGACGAACCCGGTCGGAGCCTCTGGCGTGATCAGGGTTGCCGAAGCCTCATTGCAGCTCCTGGGCCGTGCCGGCGACCGACAGGTCGCTGGAGCAAAGACAGCGCTCGCCACCGGATACGGCGTGTACGCGTGGAGCGACGTGATCGTCCTGCGATCGGAGATGCCATGACCGCTGCCAAGCCAGAGCTTGTGTCCGTGACTCTCGACCTCGACATGACGTGGCGATACGCATCCGGCGATCCGATGGACCGCTTCCTCAACGGTGTCGCCAAAGGCAGGCTCGAAGCTCTCCGATGCCCCGAATGCGATACCAGGTATCTCCCACCCCGCCCCTTCTGTGGCCGGTGCAACGTGGCAATGGACGAGTGGGGACCGGTGTCCGACACCGGGACACTCATTGCGTGGACGGTGGTACATCTTTCGATCATCGACGGACGTACGGGCGAGCCACGCCCCTCCCCCTACGGCATGGGACTCGTGCAACTCGATGGTGCAGACACCACCCTGAACCACTATCTCGACACGGCCGACCCTGACCGTCTCTCGATCGGGGCCCGGGTCAAGGCCGTTTGGCGAGATGAGCTACGCGGCGCCATGGACGACATCATCCACTTCGAGGTGGTGCCATGATTCTCGAGGGCACCATCCGTCTGCCGTTCTCATATGCCGCAGGTGGCATCGGGACCCAGTTCCTGATTGCTCTCCGCGACGAACAGAGAATCCTCGGCGCACGCTGCGAGAGCTGTTCAACAGTCACCTGTCCCGCTCGCCCCTTCTGCTCACAGTGTCACGCGGCCGTCACTGACCTCATTGAGGTTGGACCTGCCGGAAACGTGGTCGCCCGGACCGAGACACCGGGCAAGGGCGTCTTCGGGTTGATCCGCCTCGACGGAGCGAACACCGCCATCCTCCACCGCCTCGTGGGCCCAGTCGATCAATGGCGACGGGGTGCGCGGGTATCTGCCGTGTTCGCTGAGGAACGAACGGCCGGCATCAACGACATCGAAGGGTTCGTGATCGAAGGAGACCAACCGTGAGCATCCAGACCGCCAGCGATGGCCACATCCTGTTCGTGACGATCGACAGACCCGAGGCTCGCAATGCCATCAGCATTGCGATGGGAGAGGAACTCATCGAGGTGTGGCGAGGCTTCGCAGACGACCCGGACCTCCGCGTAGCCATCCTCACCGGTGCGGGCAACAAGGCGTTCTGTGCAGGGGCTGACCTCAAGGAGGTCGGCTCCTGGTACGCCTCGATGACGCCCGAACAACGCAGGGAGCACGCGGAGACACAGCCTGGTCTCGGCGGGATCACCCGCAATCTCGACCCCGGCAAACCGATCGTCGCGGCCATCAACGGGACATGCCTTGCTGGAGGACTCGAACTCGCCCTTGCCTGCGACCTGCGAATCGCCGCCGAACACGCCACCTTCGGACTCCCTGAGGTGAAATGGGGACTTATGCCGGGAGCGGGAGGCACCCAGCGGCTCCCCCGAGCGATACCCGAGGCGACGGCAATGGAGATGCTCCTCACCGGAGATCCGATCGACGCCGAGCGAGCGTTGCAGGCGGGACTCGTCAGCGCCGTTGTGCCGGCCCACAAACTGATGGACTCGGCGGTGGACGTCGCATCGCGGATCGCCCGCAGCGCTCCCCTTGCCACGAAGGCTGTTCACAAGGCCGTGCGAGAAGGCAGACACCTTCCGCTCGACGAAGCGCTCCGTGTCGAGCAGCACACCGCAGAGCCTCTGCGTCAGACAGAAGATGTCCAGGAAGGCCTCCTCGCATTCCGCGAGAAGCGACAGCCAGAGTTCAAAGGGAGATGAGGGAGACATGATGGAACGAAAGACGATCAGATGCGCCAAGGAGGGCCGTGTCTACCGACTCACGCTGAACCGGCCTGAGGTGCTGAACGCTCTCAACGGCGTGATGCTGCGCGAGATCGCCGAGGCAGTCACCGAGGCTGCGGAGGACCCGGACACAACGGTTGTCCTCGTCGATTCGGCGTCGGACAGGGCGTTCAGCGCAGGGATCGATGTCGCGTACGTGAAAGACCTCGTCGGCTTCGAGGTGCGTCACATCGGCAGGGAGCTGCACCGTACGTTCCTGACGCTGCGGACGACGGAGATTCCGATCGTCTGTGCGATCGACGGTCTCTGTCTTGGTGCAGGCCTCGAACTTGCGATCTCCTGCGATTTCATGATCGCGTCGGATAGGTCGAAGTTCGGTCTTCCGAACATCGACAGGGGGATTCCCGCTATCGTCGAAGCCGCTCTCCTGCCATTGGCAGTCGGGATCCAAGGCGCTAGGGAGATGGCCTACACGGGCAAGTTCTGGGACGCAGAGAAGGCTGAACGCCGAGGACTGATCCAGACCTTTGTCCCAGCAGATGAGCTTGCCGACGAGGTCGATGACCTGGTTGGCCGTTTGTCACAAAAGCCACCTGCAGCGCTCGCCACCCAAAAGGAGATCATCCACAAGTGGATCACCACAGACGTCGAGGCAGCGATCGACTTCTCGATCAACACGGCGGTACTGAACTGGCTCACCGAGGACCAGAAGGAAGGCATGGCCTCATTCATCGAGAAACGGGAACCGGACTTCATGGGAGAGAAGCGATGAACAAGGTAGCCGTCACATGCGCCCTCACTGGAGCGCAGCAAGGGAAAGAAGCCAACCCGAACCTTCCCGAACAGCCAGACGAGATCATCGCCCAGGGCATCGAGGCCGTCGATGCGGGAGCGGCGATCCTCCACATCCATGCGCGAGACACAGCAGGCAAGGCAGCGGCCGACGTCGAGATCTTCAGGACCATCACGGAAGGCATCACGACAGCCCGCCCGGACACCGTCATCAACCTCACGACGGGTGGCGCAGTTGCCGGCCTTCCCCTCGAGGACCGGGTCAAGGTTGTGCCTGAGCTCAAGCCTGAGATCGCGTCGTACAGCGTGGGTGGCGGTGCACTTCTCGGCCGGTACGACAAGCGCCAGGGCCAGTGGGTCAACGACCGGTTCGTACCGCTCTTCGCGTCCCACGGAGAGCTCGAACGCGTGGCTCGCATCTTCCAGGAGCACGATGTCCGCCCTGAGCTCGAGGTGTATCACGCGGGGATGCTCAACAACGTGGAGGACCTTGACGCCCTCGGAGTGTTCGACCACCCGATGCTCATCAACTTCGTCACAGGGATCCCCGGGGAGATCACGAAGTCGACGGTGAAGAACCTCGTGTTCCTTGTCGATCAGTTGCCCGACAATGCGGTGTGGCAGGTCACGTCGATCGGCGCTCGCAACCACTTCAGAATGGTCGGCGCTGTCCTCGCGATGGGGGGTCAGGTACGGGTAGGGATGGAGGACAACGTCTACATCGGGCCAGGCGAGCTTGCGTCGTCGAACGGACAGATCGTCGAGAGAGCCGTGCGCATCATCCGTGAGGTCGGCTTCGAACCAGCCAGCCCCGCTGAAACCCGTGAGCTGCTGAAGCTTCGCGGGGCATGAACAGCTGATGGGGACCCAGGAACGCAGGGCACGCGAGCGCGAAGCCAGACGGCGGACGATCCTCGACGCTGCGCGCCAGCTCGTACGCGAGAACGGTTTCAGCGGTGCGACAACACGCCAGATCGCTGAGCGGTCCGAGCTGTCCGAGGCAACGCTGTTCTTCTACTTCTCGTCAAAGAACGAGATCTTCGTCTCACTCCTCGCTGAGGCAAGCGAGTTCTGGACGCAAGGACTCGACGACATCCTCTCCAAGAAGGGGTCGCCGAAGGAGAGGCTCGCTGAAGTGTGGCGCTTCTTCGGCGAAGTGCAACAAAAGCACCCCGAGTACGTGCACGTGTCCACCTACCTCGCGCATCCACGCTCTACATCTTCGGTGGACGACGCCGTTCGGGCTGAGCTTGCCAGGAGCACTGGTGACAATTTCAAACGGCTCGCCGATCTGATGGCCGAGCTTGACGGCGTCGACAACCCACGGCTTGCAGCCGATGTGTTGTGGTCATCGTTCCTCGGTCTGATGGTGCTACGACAGGGCAGGGCGAACCTCGACGCACCGGAGCACCCCACCGAAGCCGAGCTATCCAATGCGCTCGAGCTGCTCACCAAGGGGTTGACGCGGTGACCGACAACTCACGCGGCATTCTCGACGACGTCCGCGTCCTCGACTTCGGCCGCTATATCGCAGGCCCGTACTGTGCCGCGCTGCTCGCGGACCTAGGAGCAGATGTCATCCGCATCGAGAAAGTCGATGGCAGCGAGGACCGCAGGCTGATCCCTGTTGCCGATGGTGACGCAGGGGCTCTCTTCCTCCAGGTCAACCGGAACAAACGGGGCCTCACCCTCAACCCGACCAAGGCCGCGGGACGTGAGGTCGTCCGGCGGCTGGTCGCAGCATCCGACGTAGTGGTTGCCAACCTCCCTCCCCAAGCACTCGAGACTATGGGCATCGACTACGGATCGCTGAAGGAGGTCAAGCCGGACATCATCCTCACGACCGTTGATGCGTTCGGTCAGGGTGGTCCATGGAGCAACAGGCTCGGGTTCGATGGTGTCGGCCAGGCGATGTCCGGAGCCGCCTATCTCTCTGGAAGCCCTGAAACACCATCGAAGTCCTACGTGCAGTGGGTCGATTTCATGTCAGCCACATCTGCCGCGTTCGGCACTATGGCCGCGCTCATGGAACGCAGCCGGACCGGGCGAGGCCAGCACGTGCAGGGCTCTCTCCTTGCGTCGGCACTCACCGTGGCGAACTCGACACTCCTTGAGCAGGCAGTGAATGCGCCTGATCGGGTGGCGACCAACAACCGCGCCCAGGTGGCCGGTCCAGCGGACATCTACTCCACGACCGATGGATGGATCATCGCCCAGGTGATCGGCGCACCGCTGTTCGAACGATGGGCTGTCCTCATGGGTGAGGAGCACTGGTTGAACGACGACCGGTTCGCAACGGACCAGGACCGCGGCAACAACAGGGACGTCCTCAACGAGCGCATGGCAGCGTGGTGCAGCGAACGATCGACCAGCGAGGCACTCGACACGCTGGTCGCGGCTGGCATCCCGGCTGGCCCTGTCCTGTCCCCACAGGCCGCTTTGGATCACGAACACATCCAGAGCCTCGGGTTCCTCCAGCCTACGCCCTACCCCGGTACACGGATCGCCCCTCCTCTCGCCAGGACCCCTGTGAGTTTCACCGAGACCGCGGCCGGCATCCACTCTCGTGCTCCTCTCCTCGGTGAGCACACGAAGAGCATTCTCGGCTCATTGGGCTTCGACGCTGCCGAGATCGAACAGCTGCGCGAAGACCGAGTGGTTTAGGAGAAGCTGAGAGCTGTTACGGCCTCCAGCCTCTCACCAGCGCTTCGGAGATCATTTCGCGTTGGACCTCGTTGGCGCCTTCGCCGTATTCGATGATCTTGCAGTCCCTGTAGTAGCGCTGCACGGGACTCTCCATCATGTACCCCTGGGCACCATGGAGATGCAACGCTCGTTCCGCGATCCACGTTGCCGCCTCTGACGCGACGAGCTTTGCAATGGACGCCTCAGTGTCGTACGGCATCCCTTCGGCGAGCAACTCCGCTGCTCCGTACACGAGGGTGCGTGCTGCTGCCAGCCGTGCGGTCATGTCGGCAAGGTTGAATCGCACCGCCTGCTGTTTGACCAGCGGGCCACCAAACTGCTGGCGTTCCTGGACATGAGCGGTTGCAGCATCGAGTGCCGCTCTCCCGATCCCGAGTGCGAGCGTCGCACCGTAGATGCGACCCTGAGAGAGCACGGGCAAGCACTGCCGGAAACCAGCGTCCTCGTCGCCGACCATCCGATCCGCCGGAACAACAACGTCATCGAAGTGGAGTTCTCCAAGCTCGGAGGGATGCATGCCGAGCTTGTCCATCGACCTGCGAGTGAGACCCGGTGTGTCACCATCAACAACGAACACGGAGATGCCTCCGAGGGAGCCCGGTTCGGCCGAGGTGCGAGAAACCACCATGATGACGTCGGCGATGGTGCCGTTCGTGATGTAGATCTTCGAGCCGTTGAGGATGTACGAGTCGCCATCCCGCTTCGCTGACAACCGCACACGGGTGATGTCTGCTCCTGAGTCCGGTTCAGCGTATGCCCATGCCGCGATCGTGTCACCGGAGAGGATTCCCGGCAGGCACGCGTCGCGAAGCCGATCCGAGGCAACCATTCCAAGCGCGCCACCACCAAGGACGGCGTTCACATAGATGCCGAGGGCGACGCCTGCCGAGGCCTTTGACAACTCCTCGAACAGAATCGACCGCTCGATCGGACCTCCGCCTGAGCCGCCAAGTTCCTCAGGTACCCCGATTCCGAGCCAGCCAAGCGCTCCGAGCCTCGGGAACAGGTCGAGTGGATAAGTCTTCGACTCCTCCCACTCGCGCACATGCGGCTCGATCTCTGATGCTGTGAACCGGGCCACCTCGGACTGGAAAGCCCGCTGGTCATCAGTGAACTCAAGCACCCGAATACTCCGGGCGCCTCTTCTCCTGGAACGCCGCAACGCCTTCCCTGTGGTCAGCGGTTTGGAGGCACTGCACCTGGGCGAATATCTCGAACTCGAATTCACCCGCCATGTCGACGTCGAGAGAGCGATGGATGGCCCGCTTCGTCCACGCATGGGCGATCGGTGGTCCTGACGCCATTCGGGCTGCCCACTTGGCGACCTCAGCTGCGTGGTCAGCAGGCTCGACCACCCGATGCACCAGTCCCATATCGAGCGCTTCGTCAGCGTTGAAGAGGCGTCCGGTGAACATGAGCTCTTGCGCCTTGCCAAGCCCGACGTACCGTGGAAGGAACCAGCCAGCGGACATATCACAACCGGCGAGGCCGATCTTGGTGAACGGTGCGCCGAGGCGGATTCCCTTTGCTGCGATACGGATGTCGCACGCCATGGCGAGCCCGAGGCCGCCGCCGACGGTGTCACCGTGGAGCGCTGCGATGACGGGTTTGTCCATCCCAACGATGGCATGGATCGGGTCGAGGTAGTGCCGCACGATTTCTTCCCACTCCTGGGCTGACCGCGGTTCCATCTCGCCCTGGTCAGCACCGGCACAGAAGGTGTCGCCGTTGCCTGCAAGGATCACGACCCTGGCGTCGGATGCCGCGGCCTCTTCGAGCCTTTCGACGAGGAATCCGACGGTCGGGATGGCAAGCGTGTTGAGCCTGTCCGGCCGGTTGAGGGTGACAGTCGCTACGCCGTCGGTTACATCCAGTAGTACATCAGTTTCCATGTGCATTCCTCACGATCGGGGGACGATGACGGTGCGGCCCGGTGTGGCCGGTTGTTCGAATACGGCGGGGACTTCGTCAAGATCGACGCGCTGTGAGATCGCGTGGGTGACATCGAGCTTGCCCGTGGCGATCAGATCGAGGACGGTCCTGATCTCAGGGATGGTCGACCCGAATGATCCGTGGATCGAGGTCTCGCCCGCAACGAATCGGATGAGCGGCGGGAGACGAGGGCGGTCGTGGCCGATACCGACGATGACAAGCCGGCCGCCCGAGGACAGCGACTGCATCCCCAACTCGACCGATTCGGCTCTGCCGACGCATTCGAGCGCAAGGCTGGCGCCCCCGGTGAGCCCGTAGAGCGCCTTTGCGGGCTTTTCGTCTGCGCTCGGATCGAGCACAGCATCGGCACCGACCGTGAGGGCAGTGGCCCGCGCGTCCGTCGAGGGATCGACGGCAACGATGCGTCCTGCACCTCCCATTCGCGCAACGACGATCGCTTGGAGGCCAAGTCCTCCTGCACCGACGATGACGACGGTTTCGCCCTCGGCAATCCGTCCGACCGTGACAAGGGCGTGATAGGGCGTCGCGATCGCGTCTGGCACGATGGCCGCGATCTCATCGGTCACGGCATCAGGCACAGGGACGAGGATGTCGTGCGGCACGGCGATGTTCTCTGCGAACCCACCCTGACGGGTCATACCCATCACCTGAGGCCTGCGGCACCTATGCTCGTTACCGTCGAGACACGGCCCGCATTCTCCACAGATGACCTGCCCGTACGACAGCACCCTGTCACCAACTTCGACACCTTCCACACCATCCGTGACGGCGATCACGCGTCCCGCGATTTCGTGGCCGGGGACGGTGCCGGGTGCGACGTCGAGTTCGCCCGCAACGATGTGTCGATCGGTGCCACAGATGCCGGCAGCGGACACATCGAGAAGCACCTCCCCTGGGCCAAGCTCAGGATCAGGGAGCGTCTCGACCTTGAGGTCACCCGGACCGTGATACACAACGGCTTGCATCATCGAACCTCAAGCATCGATCTTGAAGAGCTTCGCTGCGTTGTCCCTGAGTACCTTCCGTGTCACCTCGTCTGAGAACCCTGCGCCGTAGACGTCGTCGGCTGCCTGCTTGAACGAGAGCAGCGGGTAGTCGGTGCCCCAGATCATCTTGTCCTGCCCACGGCCTCCGACGAACTTCTTCAACTCGTGCGACCAATACCGGGCCGGACGAGCAGATGACTCGATGTACACGTTCGGGTGCTTCCACGCGAGGACCATCATCTCCTCGACCCACGGGTCTCCGTTGTGAGTACCGAGGAGCTTCAGCTCAGGGAACGTCAACGCGACCTCGTCGAGGTAGATAGGTCGCCCACATTCGGACGGCAGCAGGGGTCCCGTGTGTCCGACCTGGATCGCCACCGGGATGTCGTACTCGACACAGGCTACGTAGAACGGCCAGTACATCCGGTCTGTCGGCGGCGGTGCCGTCGTGCGGCCATCCCCGTATTGGTACGGCTCGAGCCTGAACACCTTCATGTCGAGTTCCTCGACGCAGCGGCGGAACTCCCGTATTGCGGGCATCGGGTCCCTGATATCAACGGTGAACGAACCGATGAAGCGGTCAGGCGCCTCCTTGACATAGGCGGCTGTCTCGTCGTTCGTCACCACCCAGGTGTCAAGAAACTTGAACGCTGACGCGACGCCGATGTCGACGCCAGCCTCATCCATCTCAGCGATGATCTCGTCAAGTGAGAATCCGTTGCGAAAACGATCCTCGACTCCGTACTTGCGGAAGATGTGCCAAAAGGAGTCCGGCCACCTGTCAGCGGTCTCCGGGGACAGGATCGTCATCCATCCGTCGATGGCACCTACTCGTTCGGTCATGTCAATCCTCCTATCGGATCAGGGCTTTGGAAATGATCTCGCGCTGTATCTCTGATGTGCCCGCTCCAATCGAAAAACCGGCGACATCTCTGAAGTAGCGCGGAACCGATGACTCCTCCATCTGGCCGAAGCCTCCATGGAGTTGCAGGATCTCCGCGGCCACGAACTGCACCGCTTCTGCCGCATACAGCTTCGCTGCGGAGACGGCCATCTCACCGGTCGGGTCGCCCTGGTCGAGAAGATCGGCCGCCTGGTAGGAGAGGAGACGTGTTGCTTCGAGCCTTGTCGACATGTCGACGAATCGGTGCCGCCATGTCTGGAGAGACGCGAGCGGTTTCCCGAACACCTCGCGAGATGACGCGTAGTCGATGCCGATCTCGATGAGACGCTCCATGATGCCGACAGCGAACGCGGCTATTACGAGTCGTTCCCCTGCGAAGTGGGAGAGGATGTATCGCATCCCCTGTCCCTCTTCGCCAACAAGGTTTCGGGCGGGGACGCGACACTCGTCGAAGAAGAGCTCTGCCGTGTCCGATGCCCGAGACCCGAGCTTCTCGAGCTTCCGGCCCATGGTGAACCCTGGCGTGTTGGTTGGGAACATGACCACCGAAACGCCTGAGGGACCCGCACCGCCTGTTCGCACGGCGAGGGTGATGAAGTCGGCACGTGTTCCATTCGTTATGAATGTCTTCTGACCAGAGATGACGTAGTGGTCTCCATCACGAACGGCCTTCGTCGCTATGGCTCCGACGTCCGATCCCGCTCCGGGCTCAGTGACACCGATCGCACCGATGAGCTCTCCCTTGATGGCAGGTTCGAGGTACTCGACCTTCAGTTCATCAGACCCTTCGTCCGCAAGGACTGAGAGAGCAAACTCTGACTGTGCCATGAGCCCAACCGGTGTGCCGACGGTGTCGCCCTTGACGAGTTCCTCGCCCAGGACACAGGTGGCGAGATAGCTCCCGCCGCCTCCGCCCCACTTCGGGTCGTAGCGCAGACCGATTATCCCTGCAGCCGCAGCCTTCCTGTAGAGCTCGAGGGGGAATTCGCCCGCGGCCTCCCACTCATCGGCATGGGGCCGGATCTCATTGTCCACGAAAGAAGCGATGGACCGTCGGAAGGCATCGAGGTCATCATCGAGGAATCTCGAAGGCTGACGGGGATATGACACTTGGGGAGCCTCTCTTGCCTAGAAATGACTAGATTAGGATTCTGGTCAATAATCGTCAACAGCGAAAAGGATGGATGCGGTGAGCACGATCACCCCGCCACGACAGCGGCTCATCGAAGCGGCAGAGCAGCAGTTTCGGCGGTTCGGCTACCGCCGTACCACTGTCGACGATGTGACACGAGCCGCCGAGACCGGCAAAGGCAGCTTCTACCTCCACTTCTCCTCCAAAGAAGACGCCTACGTCGCCGTCGTCGAGGCCTCCCTGGAGCGGTTTCTCGCCAAAGCCGAGATTGCGCTGCATGGGTCTGGAACCGTTCCCCAGCGGCTCCGCACGCTGGTGGCCGTGACCGCAGATCACTACGGTGATGATGAGTTGCTTCGTGCCTCTCTCTTTGGCGAGGCCGCCCTCGTCGAAGGGGCAGTCGCCCGCCGGGCAGCCAACATCCAACGCGGGCGAATCCGGAGCCTTCTCGCTGAAGCGCTCAAGTCCGGCAAGAGCGAGGGGTCGATCCGTGACACGGTCGACGTCGACAACGCGGCCGCGGTGCTTTTCGAGATCGGGTGGGCGGTGGTGCGAGCCGAGTTCGACGCCAGTGCCGACCTTCCCCTCGATGCCGCTCTCGACACCCTCAACGATGTCGTCGGCCTTGGGCTCATTGCCCGAACGCCACCGGAGGGACCGTGAGCCTGCTCGGTGAGACGCCGGGGAGTGTCTCCGAAACACTCTCCACTGCTATTGAGACCGTGCTGGACCAGGTCCCCTTTGGACGATGGCTCGGCCTACAACTCACCGCCGTCGAAGACGACCGAGTTTTGATGCAGCTCGGAATGCGCGAGGAGTTCGTCGGAGACCCCGCCAGAAACATCCTCCACGGCGGTGTCATCTCCTCGGTGCTTGACACCGTGGGGGGGGCTTCGCCGCCCTTCTCGGCGTTCTCACCCAAACACCGGAGGCAGGCGACAGGGCCGAGGCCTCGCCCTGGCTGAGCACCATCGACCTGCGGACCGACTTCCTCCGCCCCGGGACCGGCCGCGAGCTCACCACCTGCGCCTTCCCCCTCCGGGTCGGCAAACGACTCGTAGTCACCCGCATGGAGCTCCACAACGAAACCGGTGACCTCATCGCAGTCGGCACCGGAACCTACGTCGTGCCCTAGTGTCCCGTGAATAAGTGAGCGAGACTGCTCAAACCTCGAAGGCCATCGCGCCGCCCCGACCAGCGACTGAGACGGTAGCGTTTGCGACGACGAGCCGAATCGACGCAGTGAAATTGCGAAACCTGTCTGTGAAACTGACGGACATGAGTTACACAATGGGTTCTCCAACCAGGATGAGGAGATCCAATGACTGAGAGGGAACAGCAACGGCTGGTCAAGCACCATCTCTGGCGGTTATCGATCACGCGCGAGAGGTGACGGGCAACGTGGCCCACACGTGCCGCTATTACGGGATCAGCCGCCAAACGTTCTACCGGCGGCTACGGCGGTTCGAGGAGAAGGGCCTCGAGGGGCTCCGTGACCGGTCCTCGAGGCCGCACTACTGTCTACACGCCACCAACGCTGAGGTGGTCGGCAAGATCATCTACCTTCGTCAGAACTACCACTTCGGGCCGGGCAAGATATCGATGTATCTCAAGCGGTACCACGACATCATGATTTCGAAGTCTGGGGTGTGGCGGATCCTGGACCGTCTCGATCTGAACCGGCTCCCTGCCTCTCAGAAACACAAGACGTATCAGAAACGGTGGAAACGCTACGAGAAGCCTCAACCCGGCCACGCCGTCCAGGTCGACGTCAAGTTCATCACACCCGTTGGTGGGGCAGGAAAACGGTTCTATCAGTTCACTGCGATCGATGACTGCACCCGGCTGCGAGTGCTGAAGATCTATCCGAGATGCAACATGAAGACCGCTATCGAGTTCCCCGACTATCTCCTGGCGAAGCTCCCGTTCCGTGTCGAGGTGATTCGAACCGACAACGGTGCCGAGTTCCAAACCCAGTTCCACTACCACGTCCTCGATCGCGGTATCAGACACGTCTACATCAAACCGGCCACCCCAAGACTTAACGGGAAGGTGGAACGATCCCACCGCATCGACGAAGAAGAGTTCTACTGGATGCTCCAAGGAGTGGTCATCGACGATGCTGAGCTTTTCAACGACAAGCTGCAAGAGTGGGAGGACTTCTACAACTTCAACCGACCCCACGGCGGCCTCGACGGACAGACCCCATACGAACGACTACGACAGAGAACCCAGAACCCGGTGTAACCCACCACCGTCAGCTGCACACACCAGTCCGGCACCAGCGCACAGGCAACCCGACGAGCCGAAAACGGATCGCACCAACCCAAACGCGAGAAAACCCTCGGGAATGTAGGTATCCCAAGGGTTTTCTTCGTAGCGGGGGCGGGATTTGAACCTAAAGCACCGAGCACACGGTGAGTGAACTGACCGTCTACGCAGGCTGAGCGCCAGCCAACAGGCAGAAGGCCACGAGAGCGAAGCGAGCGACTCCAGACTTCGACCTTCGGGTTATGAGTCCGAAAAGACCCCGCCCGCTGACCGGGGGAAACCCGTGAAAAGCCTTCTCCTGACTGGGTTCTTTCCTCTCAACGTTTCCCGTTGTTTCCCGTCCTATCCCACCCTCTCGCGGTATGGACGCGGCATGGATCACCGTGGCAACAACGTGGAATAGCCGCTCGAGAGCCAGCCACTCTCCGTGTGCGCGGCGAGATCGAACGCGGAGCGATCTTCACTCTTTGTCTGAGAGATCGTCGAGGATCCCGCGGATCTGAGTTTCCAGCTTGGGGAGATCCCCCACTACCACTTGCCACACGATCGCCGGGTCCACGTATCGATAAC